>JBLHGY010000005.1:0-43867 GCA_047616665.1 Polaribacter sp. | reverse complement strand
CCTTTTGTGTTAATTGCTTTGAGTAAAAAACCAATTGTATTTGTAGGTAAAAAGGAATTGGCAAGGATTCCTGTTTTTGGTTTTTTTTATAAGAGAACAGCAATTTTGGTAGACAGAAACAGCGTAGAAAGTAGAAAACGTGTTTTTAAAATGGCTAAAAAAAGACTACAAAATGGGGTAAGCATGGCTATTTTTCCAGAAGGATTAGTACCTACTGAAGACGTGATTTTAGCACCTTTTAAAAAAGGAGCATTTAGTTTAGCAATAGAGTTTGAAATACCAATTATTCCTCAAATTTATTATGACTGTAAGCGTTTTTTTTCTTGGGATATTTTTAAGGGAAGACCAGGTACTTTAAGAGTGCATCAGCACAATTTTATAGAAACAAAAGGTTTGTCTTTAGCAAAAGACATGAAGGTTTTAAAAGATAAAACATTTCATATTATCTACAATGAATTAGAAAAAGATGCGAAATATATGAAAGATACAAATAGAAAAAGATGAGTGAAAAACTAAACTACAGCTATAGCAAAATTGAAGAAAAATTAAATATTTGGTCTCACGCTTTTGGCTTATTATTAAGTATTATTGCTTTTCCTTTTTTGGTTATAAAGTCATTTAATTTTGATGGTTTCTGGAAACCGACAAGCTTTATTATATATGGTTTGAGTCTTATGATATTGTATGCAGCATCTACATTTTACCATGCGGCAACAGAGCCTAAGAAAAGAAGAAAACTAAACATCGTAGATCATGCAGCAATTTATGTGCTAATTGCAGGCAGCTATACTCCTTTTGTTTTGATAGGACTAGATGCTGTTTTGGGCAATTATATGTTTATTTTTGTTTGGCTTCTTGCCTTAGTAGGAGTTATTTTAAAATTATTTTTTACGGGTAGATTTAATAAATTATCTACGGCAATGTATTTGTTAATGGGTTGGCAGGTTGTCTTTTTTATAAGTCCTTTAATGGAAAGCTTGTCTTCTTTTAGCTTTCATTATTTATTTATTGGAGGTGTATTTTATAGCATAGGAGCAGTGCTTTATATGACAAAGAAACTACCTTACAACCATGCAATTTTTCACCTTTTTGTACTTTTAGGAAGTTTTAGTCACTTCTTGGCGATCTATTTCATGTAGTAGATTTGTATTTTAGAATCACCAGTTTTTAAACGGAAGTTTACTGATACTAGAATTATAATATTTTAATACTCCAGTAACCTCTTTGGCTAACCAATTTGGTTTATCGAATGTCTCATTTTCAAAATTCAACTCTATTTCTGCAACAATTAAACCTAAGTTATCTCCTAAAAATTCATCCACTTCAAAAGTATGCTTTCCTTTTTTTATCAAATAGCGGTGTTTTTCGATAATGCTTGGTTCACATAGAAGCAATAGTTCTTCAGCTTCAGAAAGAGCAATCTCCTTTTCCCATTCAAATCTTGTAGTACCCGCTTTGTTAGATTTTCCTTTAATGGTTAAAAAAGCTTTGGTATTAGAAACTCTTACACGTACAGTTCTATTTTTATCAGCGTTTAAATATCCTTGCTTAATATATTTCTTTTCAAAACTTTCTATTTTAAAATCTAAGTTTTTTACTAAAAATTTTCTTTCTATTTCTAAGCTCATAAAATATGATTCAATTTTGTACTAATGTAGTATGTTTTAGCGTTATTGTAACAATAAATAAATATCTTTGAAGTATAAAAATTTTGAATGAAAAAAATCTTTTCTCTTTATGTATTACTTTTTTCTCTAGTAATATCTGCACAAACAGATTATAGTGCTTCTTGGGAAGATTTTTACTCCTATAATAATGTAAAAGACTTTACAAAGGTAGATACTATAATTTACGCCTTAACAGATAATGCAATTTTTACATATGATGTTTTAAGTGGTGAAATTAATAAAATTTCTTCGATACAAGGTTTGTCTGGTGAAACAACTTCTGCTATCTATTATAATGAAACATTTAAAAGAGTTGTTATTGGTTACGAAAATGGGTTAGTAGAGGTTATTGATGATGACGGTTCTATTACTATTTCATCGGATATTGTTAACTTTAATCAATCTGGAGAGAAAAGTATTAATCATATTTCTGAATTCAATAACAAACTTTATTTATCCACACCTTTTGCGGTGGTAGTTTATGATATAGAAAATTTAGAGTTTGGTGATACTTATTTTATTGGAAATAATTCTTCTTCCGTAAAAATAAATGAAACAATAATTTCTAATAATGTAATATATGCAGCAACAGAAGTTGGTATTTTTAAAGCAGATATAACAAGTAACTTATTAATAGACTTTAATAATTGGCAGCAGTTATTTAATGGTAGAGATTTTAAAGGGATTGTATTTTTAGATGGTTTATATGTTATAGAAAACTCAAATCTATTTACTTTTGACGGAGCTAATTTAACTGAAGAAGTAAACTTTAACAAAGAAATAAAAAACATAAAATCTACGACTACAAACCTATGTATTTCTTTAGATAAAGAAGCAAAAGTCTATGATAGTTCTCTGAATTTAGTTCAGGAATTTACTCCAAATTTAGAGTATGATTATACACTAAACACTGCTTTTTTTGAAGATGATATTGCTTTTTTAGCAACTAAAGAATTTGGAATTTTAAAGGCAACAACTTCTAAACCTGCTATTTATTTAGAAATACATCCTGACGGCCCTTTATCAAACGCAGTTTTCTCGATTACTGCTCAAAATAATAATTTTTGGGTGGTTTACGGGGGTTATAACAGTACTTTTACACCATTAAATATTAGAAATGGTTTCAGTAAATTTAACGGAGAAAATTGGATAAACACTAATTTTAACTCAAGCTTGCCAAATGATTTAGTAGATGTTACTATAGATCCTAGCCACGAAAACAGAGTCTATATAAGCGCTTTGGGTGCAAGTAATAACATAGAGGCTAAACCTACAGGTGGCTTATTGGTTGTTGAAGACAACGTTTTGGTGCAAACTTATAATCATTTAAATAGTTCTCTTACTCCTATCTTAATTTCTTTACCCACTATAAATATTAGAGTTGGTGGTTCTACTTTTGACAGTAATGGAAATCTTTGGGCAACAAATTATGAAACGGGTGAGGAGTTAGTAAAACTTTCTGCAAACGGGCAATGGAGTAGTGTAGATTTAGGAGTTGTGCAAACAAGTGCGGCTGCGGGCTTAAGTGAAATTATTGTAGATCAAAATAATAGTATATGGATAAGTTCAAGGCGAAATGGAGCTTATGTTTATAATGAAAACGGAAATCGAAAAAAAGCTTTAATTGCAACACCTAATGAAGGGAATTTACCAGATTTAAATGTAAGAACTATTGCTGTAGATAGAAGTAATAGAATTTGGTTGGGTACCAAATCTGGATTGGTAGTGTATAGCAATGCATCTGGTGTTTTCGACGAGGTAGCTACAAATGCACAACCTGTTGTTATTAATGGAGATGAAAATGGTTTTGGAGATCGTCTATTGGGTGACCAAACAATTAATTCTATTGTAGTAGATGGGGCAGATAATAAGTGGTTTGGCACAGACAGTGGAGGCGTTCTTTACACAAATCCAAGCGGACAAACTACAATTGCAATTTTCAGTAAAAAAAACTCGCCATTGCCTTCTAATAGGATTTTAAAAATTAGTACAGACAACGCAGCAGGTAAAGTTTATTTTGCAACAGATAAGGGCATTGTTGCTTACAATAGCAATGTTGCACCTTTTGGAGATGTCTTAGAAGCTGTTTATGCATATCCAAACCCTGCACTTAATAATCACGAAACTGTTACTATAGATGGTAGGAACGGCACACATTTACCAAAAGGAACAAATGTAAAAATTCTTGATGTTGCTGGTAATTTAGTGCATGAAACAAATGTTATAGAAGGGCAAGAGCTGCAAGGTGGAAAAGTGGTTTGGAACAAACGAAACTTGGCAGGAAATAAAGTAGCTTCTGGTATTTATATTGTGTTACTTAGTAATGATGATGCATCAGAAACTGCTGTCACAAAAATTGCTATTATTAATTAGATGGCTACTATAACCACAAAAGCAATTGTGCTAAGTAGCTTAAAATATAGCGATACTAGTTTAATAGTGAAATGTTATACTGAGCAAGAAGGCATCAAGTCTTACATTATAAAAGGTATTTTAAAAGCGAAAAAAGGCGGAATTAAAGTCGCTTATTTTCAGCCATTAACACAGTTAATTTTGGTTGCAAACCATAGTTCTAAAAGTTCGCTTAATACTTTAAAAGAAGTTCAAATTTTAAACCCTTACAAAACAATTTATAGAGACATTGTAAAACAATCTGTGGTGTTATTTATGTCTGAAGTATTTTCTAATAGTATTCAAGAAGAAGAAAAGAATGAAGATTTCTACACCTATTTAGAAGCGGGTTTAATATGGTTAGATGCTCATGACAAAATAGCTAATTTTCATTTGCTATTTTTATTAAATGCTGCTCATTTTTTAGGTTTCTACCCAAACACAACAGAAACCACACTTTTGGGTTTTGATTTGTTAAATGGAAACTTTACAGAACCAACAGGTCATAAAAATATTATTTCTGGGAACGAATTTTATCAATTTAAAAAGCTATTAGGCATAACTTTTGATACTATTGAAGACGTGTCTTTTAGTAAAAATGAAAGGCAGCTTGTATTACAGATTATAATCAGATATTTTGAATTACATTTGGATGGGTTTAGGAAACCGAAATCATTACAAATTTTAGAAGCAGTTTTTAATTAATGAAAAATTTATTTTTTACATTTATTTTTTTTATCAGTGGATTTACGCTTGCACAAAAAGTAAAAGTTTTAGATCAGCAAACTGGTAAAATCGTTAAAAATACTAGTATTTTTAACGATAAAGAAACCATTAATATAACTACAGATGTTAATGGATTTGCAGATATTTCTGAATTTAAAAATAATGAGATTGTAGTTTTTTCACATCTTTCTTATGCGGTTTTAAGAATAAAAAAATCTATTATTAAATCTAAAAATTATATCATTTATTTAACTACAGAATCAGAACAGTTAGATGAAGTAGTAATTTCTCTGTTTAAAAAAGAAGAGAAAACAACCAGAATTGCAGAACAAATTGCTGTTTTAAATGCACGAGATATACAGAAAGTATCACCGCAAACATCTGCAGATTTATTAGCAACAATACCGGGTATAAAAGTACAGAAATCTCAATTTGGCGGAGGAAGTCCTGTAATTCGAGGTATGGAATCTAACCGCGTTTTGTTGGTGGTTGATGGTGTTCGAATGAACAATGCTATTTATAGAAAAGGACACTTACAAAGCTCAATTACGGTAACGCCAAACATGTTAGATAAAACAGAAGTTGTCTTTGGACCTTCTTCTGTAGTATATGGCTCTGATGCTTTGGGAGGTGTCATTCATTATTATACAAAAACCCCAAAATTATCTCAAGAAAATGAAGTTGAAAGTCAGTTATTTTCTAGGTTTTCGACCGTAAATCACGAAGTTACAACGAATGTGTCTGCGGAGATTCGGAAAGAAAATTGGGCATCCTTAACGAGTGTTTCTTATAGCGATTTTGGCGATTTGAAAGCGGGTAAAAACCGTTCGCATGGTTTTAAAGACTGGGGAAGGATCTTTTTCTTTTCAGAAAACATTAATGGAAACTACAATGAAAACCCTACAAAGAATTCTAATTCTAATATTCAGAGAAATACCGGGTATCAACAAACAGATATTTTGCAAAAATTCTTCATACCCTTATCAAAAAACACAGATTTAAAAGTAAATCTTCAATACTCAACATCATCAGACATTCCTAGATTTGATAGATTGGCAGAGCTGAAAGATGGAGATTTGAAATTTGCAGAATGGTTTTATGGGCCACAAAAAAGATTTTTAGCAGCTACTCAACTAATTTTAAATCCTTCTAAAAGGTGGTTAGAAAGCGGTGTGATCACAGCGGCATATCAGAATTTAAAAGAAAGTAGAATTCAACGAAAATTTGGCAGTTTAAATAGGTTCTATAGAGAAGAGGCAGTAGATGTTTTTAGCCTTAACGGAGATTTTTCAATAGCACTAACAGCAGATAAAAGAAGAATACTTTCTTATGGTTTTGAGTTTGCTTATAATGATGTGAATTCGAATGCATACGGTAAAGAATTAAACATTGTAAACGGAGAGATAGACGGGTTTTCAAATGATTTTAAAGTGCAATCTCGTTATCCCGATGGGGGTAGTAATTATTTAAGCTCTGCAGCGTACATAGATTACAGACAAGATATTAATAGCAAGTCTACTTTAAACTCTGGTATTCGTTTTACAAATACAAACTTAAATGCAACCTGGAAAGATCAAACATTTATACATTTAGCAGAAACCAATATTAAAGCAAATCATTCTGCTATAACTGCAACGGTAGGCTATGTATACAAGCCTAATAAAAATTGGCAAATAAATAGTGTTATCTCTTCAGGTTTTAGATCTCCAAATATAGATGATATAGGCAGGGTTAGAGAAAAGGCAGGTACTGTTACAGTGCCAAATATACATGTTACACCAGAATTTGCGTACAACGCAGAAATTGGAGTTCAGAAATATTTTAATGATAGAAAATTCCGTTTTGGTGCTAATATTTATTACACTTTACTAAATAATTATATTCAAAGAGATTTTGTTTATAATACAAATGGAAGTATTAAGCAAATAGTGTTTGATGGTGAATTTGGGAATGCTGTCTCTAACCAAAATAAAGACAATGCCTATATTACAGGTTTTACCGCCAATTACTTAGGTAAGATTTCTAATTCTTGGAGAACTTCTGGTTTTATAACATATACAAAAGGAAAAACCTATGATACCAATGAGCCAATGTCTTCAATTCCGCCTTTATTTGGGCAGTTTGAACTAAATCATAAGGTAGATAGATTTGAGTTTGGTGCAGCTATTCGTTTTAATGCGAAGAAAAACATTAAAGATTTTAATATTACAGAAGGAATAGACAACCATGATTTAACTCCTATTGTAAATGAAAATGCAACTGAGGATTTGCTTAAATACGGTGGTTCCCCGAGTTGGATTACTGCAGGTTTAAATTTTAGGTTTGTGGTAAATAATAATTTTTCAGTACTGGCAAGGTTAGATAATTTATTAGACCAACACTATATAGAGTTTGCATCAGGAGTTGCTTCTCCAGGAAGAAACCTATCCGTTTCTTTTATGGCTAATTTTTAGTTTATTTCTTTTTTCCTTCTTCTGTAAAATTTTCAGTCAAACCTTTTTCTGTTTTTACGATACTAACAATGATAGATAAAAACACAAAAGCCATGGGTTGCCAGGTTAGTGCTGCATTTAAAAAAGTTACAAACGCTAAACCAGCAAGAAAAGAAATGCCTGCATAAATTAATAAACTTTTATTAAAAGAGGTGTTTGCATAGTCCCATATTTGCTGATTCTGTGTTGCTTTCGGTGTTCTATACCCATATAAACTATTTATTTTCTTAGGTGGAAATTTCCAGAAAAGAATACTAATTAAAAATAATAATCCGTTTGTGGTAAACACATATAATAAAGCATCATTCATCTTTCTATTTTTTTAAATTTGCTACTGCTACTGCTACTGCTACTGCTACTGCTTCAAAGGTCTAAGCAATCCTTCTTGCGCAAAAGAGGCAATTAACGTTCCATCTCTTGTAAATATATTTCCTTTAGCCAAACCTCTAGCGCCATATGCATTTGGTGATTCTGCAGAAAATAACATCCAATCGTCAAAATCGAAATCTCTAAAAAACCACATCGAATGGTCTAGACTAGCTGTTTGGGTATTTGCAAAACTAAACTTACTTCCGTTTGGGTTAAAAGCAGCATTTAATACATTATAATCAGAAATATAGGTGAGAATTTCTTGTTTTGTTCTATAGTCTAAATCTATTTTTTCACCTTTTAAACGAAACCAAATGTGTTCTGTCGCTGGCAAATCTTTAGGGTCTAAAGGGTTTGGAACTCTTACAGGTTTAAACTCTATGGGTCTTTTTACACTTAAAAAGGCTTTTGTAGATTTTGGTAAGAAATCGCCAAATTGTGCTAACATATCGTCCCAACTTGATAATTCTTCTGGTTGCTTTATGTTCGCATCAAAATTTGTTTGATGTTCAAAACCCTCTTCTTTTTTATGAAATGATGCAGCTAAAATAAAAATGGATTTATCGTGTTGAATTGCAGTAACTCTTCGGGTAGAAAAACTTCCGCCATTTCGCATTTCTTCTACTTTATACTGAATAGGGACTGTTAAGTCTCCTGCTTCTAAAAAATAACTATGTAAAGAATGTAAAAAGCGGTTTTCTGGTATGGTTCTATAGGCAGCATTTACAGCTTGTGCTAAAACCTGCCCACCAAAAACATGCGGACTTCCAATAGTATAACTATCTCCACTAAAGGTGTTGTTCCCTAAATTTTTTAAGTCTAAAAGGGCAATTAATTCTTGGCTAGTTTGCATTTGTTCTATTTTTTAAAAGGAAACTTTTGTTGAAACGGAGTCGGTTGAACTCTTTGCAAAAATAACTTTAAAATTTTGTTTTTTATGGTTTTCTTGTGACGAAGATACATGGTTAAATCTTGAGGAATTGCACCAACAGAACTTTTAATTTCGCTTGCGGTTCTGCCAAAATTAATTGTTTTTAATTTTTTGCTAATGCCAATTTTTATATATTCATATAGCATTCTTTGGTAAATGGCATATGTTCTATTCACCTGATAATCAATACCTACAAAATGTGCGTCTAAAGAGTTTTTATTTACTACGCCAGAGACAAAACCCACCATTTTATCTTCTAGCCAATAGGTTTTTAAGATATAATCATCACCGAACTTTTCTTTTAAATCTCTATAAGTTTCTAAATTAAAATTACCCAAATTAAAGCCAGCATTGGCAGCAACTTTTTCGTACAAAGTGGTCATTTTCGGCAATTGTTCTTCAAAAGTACTTAAAGTTACTTCTCTTATTAAAAGTTCTGCACTTTGTAGATATGCTTTTCTTGCTTTTACTCTAAATTTTGTTTTCATTGCGGCCAAATAGTCATCAAAATTCTGCCAATTTTCCTCTAATTGAAGTTTCATGTTTGGAGCCACAGAAAATGCATGATACTTGTACTCTTTTAACTCATCTGTGATAAACAGCGATTCTTTTGCAAAGTCTTTTAATAGGAATGCATCTATCTCTTTTTTTAATATTTTATTAGAATTTACAAAATGATTTATACTTTTTGCGAGTTCTTTGACAATTGCTTTTTTATCTTGATTTTCCTTTATAAAAACACCATGTTCTCCGCTTACAAAGGTGTTTCCACAAATTAAAAGTTTTAATGGTTTTTTATTTGGAATTATATGTAATTTTCTACCAATATTTTTTAAAAATTCTAAATCGTTTTTAATTCCTTTTAAATAAAAGTCAATAATTTTTATACTAGCAAAAGCGATTGGTTGCTTATGATTATCAATTAATACGATATATGAAAAAGTAATTTCTGAATGGTTTTTTTCTAAAGAAGTTAAAAATTTAGGGTTGAAATAAATATTCTCTGCACAACCTAAGGCCTCCCAAGTTTGGGAAGGAATTGCTGCTACAGAAGTGTAAAATAATGCAGTGCTTGTATTTTTACAAGAGATCAAATTAATTCATTGAGGTTTTAGTATTTTGTAATAGTAAATAGACCGTATTCTTATTTAAAGGTTAAAGATGCTAAAAAAAAAATGGTTAGAGAAACTTTAAATTTAAAATATCAATACATCTTCTTTGGCATCAATTAGGGTATCTTTTTAAAAATAATTAACTGTATTTTTGTGCAGAATAAAAAATGAAATTTAGATGGATTTATCGGCAAATGCTTGGGAGAATAGATATTTAAATAATGATATTGGTTGGGATTTAGGAGAGGTTTCTACACCATTAAAAGAATATTTTGACCAACTTGAAAACAAAGAAATTAAAATTTTAATTCCTGGTGGAGGAAACTCTTATGAAGCAGAATATTTATTTAACAACGGATTTGAAAATGTTTTTGTAGTTGATGTATCTAAATCTGCAATTGAGAATATTCAGAAAAGAATTCCTAATTTTCCTAGAAAACATTTAATTAATGGAGATTTGTTTGAGTTAGAAAACAAGTTCGACTTAATTATAGAGCAAACCTTTTTTTGTGCTATACATCCGAATCTTAGAGAAGCCTATGTTCTTAAAATGAACCAACTCTTAAAACCAAATGGTAAATTAGTAGGTTTGATGTTTAATGTTCCTTTAAATAAAGACAAGCCGCCGTTTGGTGGAAATAAAGAAGCATACATTGCATTTTTTAAGCCGCACTTTAACATAGAAAAAATGGATACCTGTTACAATTCTTTTGGAAACAGAAAAGGACGAGAATTATTTGTAAAGCTGCATAAAAAATAAATGCACAACTTTTTAAAAGTTAGCGATTAGAAATTGTTAAAAAGTTGTTGTTTTCTATTAAGTTTGTAAAGATGAGAAATACGTTAGGAAAACAAGAACGTTTAAAAAGTAAAAAATTAATAGAAAAGCTCTACGCTGAAGGCGATTCTGTTAAAACTTTTCCTTTAAGAATGAGGTATGTGCAAACAGCACATACCTCAGAATTTCCTTGTCAAGTAGGTGTTTCTGTAGCAAAAAGAAATTATAAATTAGCAGTAGACAGAAATAGGTTAAAACGCTTAATGCGTGAAACATATAGATTGCAAAAACAAATTGTTTACAAAAATTTAGATGAACCCTATGTTTTTATGATTTCGTATATTGGTAGGGAAGAAATTAAGTATGAAGATTTATACCTAAAAATGGAGAAACTATTAACGCTGTTTATCGATAAAGTAAAAGTTAAAGCCGATGAGAACATTTAATCTTAAAAAGAAAACTGTAGTTCTATTATTAACAGGAATTGTTTTTTTAACCTATTCTTTTAAATCAAAGTTTTTTGAAGTTGCGAAACAAATAGAAATTTACAACTCTTTATTTAAAGAGTTAAATATGTATTATGTAGATGAAATTAATCCTGCAGAATTTACGAATAAAGCGATCAAAAATACCTTAAAAGACTTAGACCCTTACACTAGTTTTTATACTGAACAAGACGTAGAAACTGCCAGAATACGAAGAGCAGGAGAGTATGGAGGAATAGGAGTTGCAGTAAATTATATAAAACAAGGGATTCAAATAAGTGAAATTTACAAAGATTTTTCTGCAGATAAAGCAGGCTTAAAAGTAGGAGATATTATTATTTCTGTAGACAATCAATCCATAAAAAACAGAGAAATAGAAGCGCTTTCGATGCTTTTAAAAGGAACACCAAACAGTAAATTATCTATAGAAGTTAATAGACAAGGAAACATATTTAGAAAAGATATGTTTAGAGATAAGGTGGTAATTAACGCGGTGCCATTTGCAGAAATGATTGGTGAAAACACTGGTTATATTGCATTAACGCGTTTTAATGAAAAGGCATCTTCTGAAGTTAAAAAGGCATATCGAAAATTAAAGAAACAAGGAATGACAAAGCTTGTTTTTGATTTGCGTTACAATCCTGGTGGTTCTTTACTAGAGTCGATTAGGATTTCTAATTTTTTCTTACCAAAAGGCAGGAAAATTGTGAGTACAAAAGCCAAAATTAAAAAATGGAGTACAACTTATAGAACTAAAAATGATCCTTTAGATTTAGAAATACCAATGGTTGTTTTAATAAATGAACGCTCTGCATCTGCATCTGAAATTGTAAGCGGTTCTTTGCAAGATTATGATAGAGCCGTAATTATGGGGAAGCGTTCTTTTGGTAAAGGTCTGGTGCAGCGTCAAAAAGAACTCACCTATGGCACACAATTAAAATTAACAATTTCTAAATACTATACACCAAGTGGCAGATGTATTCAGGAATTAGATTATAAGAACAGAGATTTAAAGACTGGTAAAGTACCTAAGTTTTCTGATACAGGAATTCATGAATTTAAAACTGCAAACGGAAGAACGGTATATGACGGTGGAGGCGTAATGCCAGATGTTGAAATGAATACATCTAACCGAAATAAAACAACAGAAGAATTGTTAAAGTCAAAAGCTATTTTTGATTTTGTAACGCTTTATTTCTATGAAAACAAAACACTAGAAAACTTGAGTGATTTTAAGTTCAAAAATTCAAGTTTTAATAAGTTTGTAGACTATTTGAAAATTGATACAACTTTTGTGATACCTCAAGAATCTTTGTTTAAAAAAGCTTTTTTATCAGCGAAAGAAAATAATATTTTAAAAGCGTATAATGAAATTACAGAAAAATTAGCAGCATACAAAGTCAAGGAAATATCAAAAAATAAAGACATTATTTTAGAAATAATAAAGTCAGAAATTATAGAAAGATATTTTTATAAAGAAGGTGTGTATCAATACAATTTAAAGAATGATAAAACTATTTCTGAAGCATTGTCTTTGCTGAAAAATGAAGATAAATATAGTGATATTTTATCGGGGAAATAGCTTTATATTGCAATCTAAATAGATATATGCCAGAAATTAATAAAACACCTAGAACAAGAGCTCAAGAATCTACCAATGCTATAGAAAAATTATATATTTCTATGCGTCATTTGTTTAGTAGAGGCTTTTATAAGCCAATGGGTATTTCAGGAGAAACTTTACGCAAATCTTTACTACTGCTAAGACCAGAAATTTATGGCTCTATCGCAGAAGAAAGAATAGAGTTAAGTGGCTTAACCTATGTTATAGAGCGGCTTCCTGAAGGAATAGAAGAATGCCAATACATTAACTTAACGGCAGATGAGGGATATAAAAGCTCACATTTTAATTCAATTATTCCACCAAAGAGAAGAAGAAATTGCTATAGAATAGATAAAAATCAAATGAATATAGAGATTACCAGAGGCCGCTCTGAAATCTATGATATTCTTACACATTTAACCTTTTTATTTATAGAATCTCATAAGATTCAAGAGAGAGTTACACTAAATGATGGTGAAGATTTTACCAGAGAATGGAAACATTTAGAGGATACTGTAATACATCAAAAAGGAGGTAATGCAGAAGAAAGAGAGGTTACTATTGTACATGTAGGTAATATTTTAGGAAGATCTTTTGATGAGGTTTTAGATATTTATAAAACATTCTCTTCAAAGGAAAACCCAGATCGATTTTTTCAATTAATTTATTGGTTAGGGAAACTTGCTATAAATGAAGTAATAGAAAATAATAAAAGAACGGTAACATTTAGTTCTGTGCTTGTTGAAGAAATTGGGCATCATATTTATGGTGAAATTTGGGCCAATAATATTAAAAAAACTTTACATCAGAAGAGTTTATTAGAAAGACCAATACACATTATAAGTGCAAATATGCACAGTGTATTAAATTCAATATACGCAAAAAATGCGTTGCCAAAAGAAGCCAAAGATTTAAAAGGGTTTGAACTGTATCAGCTTTTAAGTAACGCAGACAGTAAGCCTTTACAGAAAAAAGTAAAGGATTTTGCCTCTTTAAATGGTCTTGTTTATCTAAAAGATACCTCGGGTACCAATATAAATGTACAAATCATAGATACTGCTAAAATAAACTTCGATGTTTTATCGTTCTCTAAAAAGGATATTTTAGAAGAGAATGCTGTAATTATTGTAATGGATTATGCTTTTGGTGAACAAGCGTATGAAACCATGGATGAATTGTTAAAGCCATATGCTAGTAAAAAGAACAGTAAAACCCATTTAGATGTAAAATCTGTATCAATAATGGGTAAAGCAGGAATTCTAGAAGGCGGTAAAGGAGACATTATGATTCCTTCTGCTCATATTTTTGAAGGAACAGCAGATAACTATCCTTTTAAAAATGAGTTAGCTAAAGCTGATTTAGAAGGTTTTGGAATTGAAGTTTTTGATGGGTCTATGATATCCGTTTTAGGAACATCATTGCAAAATAAAGATTTATTAAAGTTTTTTCATGATTCTACCTGGAATGTTATTGGTTTAGAAATGGAAGGAGCTCATTATCAAAAAGCAATACAATCTGCATCTAAAATTAGAGGTAATATTTCTGAAGATGTAAAAGTAAGGTATGCGTATTATGCATCTGATAACCCCTTAGAAACGGGCGCAACATTAGCATCTGGAGGTTTAGGAATGACAGGCGTAACCCCAACATATGCCATTACTCAAAAAATAGTAGAACAAATTTTTAAGAATTAAATTGTAATAAGAAAAAGAACACATGTCAACAAATCAACAAAAAGAGAATAGTAAAAGCAACAACGAAGAAGAAGTAGATTTAGGTTCTTTATTTGTAATTATAGGAAAAGGATTTTCTAAGTTTTTTAATTTTATAGGAGCTATTTTTAAAGGGATTTTTCATTCTCTTATTGTTATATTAATTTTCCTTAAAGAAAATAGTCTTAAAATAGGAATTGCTGCGGTTATTGGTTTGGTAGTGGGTTTTGTTTTAGAATTTAAATCATCAGATTCATATAGTTCTGACATGTTAGTGCAACCAAACTATAAGAGTGTTAGTCAGTTGTATAACAACATAAATTACTATAATGACTTAGTAGAACAGAAAGATACGGTAGGAATTCAAAACGCATTTAATTTAGATAAAGAGACAGCAGCCTCTCTAAAAGAGTTTTCAATTGAACCTATTATTAATGAAAATGATATTATAAAAGCTTACAATGATTTTGTTTTAGAGGCAGATACTACCACAGTTAGTAGTTATAGTTTCAAAGAATTTAAAATTTCTTTTAACGCTTTAGATTATCGGATTCATAAAATAAATGTGATTGCAGAAAAAAATGATGTTTTTAATAAACTAGATGAGGTAATCTTATCTTCTGTTGTTAAAAACAAGTATTTTAATCGTGTAAAAGAGTTAACTAATGAGAATTTAAATAGAACAGATTCTCTACTTAGACAGAACTTAGGGCAAATAGAACCTTTAAGAAAGGTGTATATGCAAGTAATGGTAGCCGAAGCAAAAAAGCAATTTACTGGCACAAATATAGATTTAGGTGGAAAAAAGACAAATACAAAAGAATTGGAGCTTTTTGAAACTAATAGAAAGTTAAATTCTGAATTGATCGATGTGATCTCTAGCAAGTCTAATATGTATGAAGTTATAAATGTAATTTCTAGCTTTCAACCAATAGGTTCTGAAATAAAAGGAGTTGAGAATAATAAAGGGATTCTATTGGCTATATTAGGAGTAGGGTTTATGATTTTGGTTTTACTTTTAAGGATATTAAATAGGTATTTAAAGAATTATACTAAATAAGAATTCAAGAAATTCTTCATTACAGTTTTGTGTTTTAATGCCACTTAAAAAATGATTGATGTATGAGGGTCGTTTCAGGAATTGATTAAAAAATATTGTTATAAAAATTATAATTAAGAAAAAAAATGTTAGATTTAAATAAAAAGTCATTATTAATTACAGGAGGTACAGGCTCTTTAGGAAAGGCCTTAACCAAACATATACTAAGTAAATATCCCGAGATAAAGAAATTGATTATTTTCTCTAGAGATGAGCAGAAGCAATTTCAAATGGCTCAAGAGTTTCCAAATGAAAAATATCCTCAAATACGGTTTTTTATTGGAGATGTTAGAGATAAAGATCGTTTAATTAGAGCTTTACAGCACATAGATTATGTAATTCATGCCGCGGCAATGAAGCATGTTCATATCGCAGAATACAATCCTGATGAATGTATAAAGACAAATATTGGTGGAGCAGAAAATGTAGTTGAAGCTTGTTTGCAAACCAATGTGCAAGCAGTGGTAGCGCTTTCAACAGATAAAGCATGTGCACCAATTAATTTATATGGTGCAACAAAGTTAACTTCAGATAAACTTTTTATTGCAGCCAATAATATAACAGGAGAAAATCCTATAAAATTTTCTGTCGTGCGTTATGGAAATGTAATGGGGTCTAATGGCTCTGTAATTCCTTTTTTTATTAATAAAAAGAAGCAAGAAAATATACTTCCAATAACAGATCCAAATATGACTCGATTTAATATTTCTTTACAAGGAGGAGTAGATATGGTTATGCATGCTTTAGAACATGCTTGGGGAGGTGAGTTATTTGTACCCAAAATACCATCTTACAGAATTATGGATGTTGCAGAGGCTATTGGCCCGAATTGTGAAAAACCAGTTGTAGGAGTGCGTGCTGGAGAGAAAATTCATGAAGAGATGATTACAGCTTCAGATGCAATGAATACTTATGATTTAGGTAGCTATTATGCAATTTTACCTGTAAACCCTTCTTGGGAATTAGAAGGTTTTATTAAGAATTTTAAGGCCAAATTAGTACCCAAAGGTTTTAGTTACAATTCAAATCAGAATGAAGATTGGGAAACTGTAGAGAGTTTAAGGGCGCTTATAAAAGAATATGTAGATTCCTCTTTTAAAGTTTAAAAAAAAATGAAAAGAATTGCAATTATACCTGCAAGGGGTGGAAGTAAGAGAATACCAAGAAAAAATATTAAATTATTTTTAGGGGAACCAATTATTTCTTATTCTATTAGAACCGCATTGGATTCAAATTTATTTGATGAAGTTATGGTGTCAACAGATGATAAAGAGATAGCAGAGATTGCTTTAAAATTTGGAGCTAGTGTGCCTTTTTTAAGAAGTAGTGAAAGCTCTAAAGATACTTCTACAACAATTGATGTAATTAATGAAGTTATTTTTAATTACAAGCAAATAGGTAAGATATTCGATTATACTTGTTGCATATATCCTTGTGCTCCATTTATTAACAAAGAGATGCTTTCGTCAAGTTTTAGAAAATTAGATTCTAAAGCTTTTGATTGTATTTTTCCTGTTATAAAATATGGTCACCCCATTCAAAGAGCTTTGCGTATAATTGAAAAGAATAATATAGAAATGATTAATCCTGAAAATATGCAAATAAGAACTCAGGATTTAGAGTCTTCATTTCATGATTTGGGACAATTTTATTTTTTTAAAACAGCTGTTATTATATCTAATAATAAACTTTGGAATGAAAATACTAGCTTTATTGAGTTAAATGAAATGGAATCTCATGATATTGATACGATTGAGGATTGGGAAGTTGCTGAGTTTAAATATAAGTATTTAAATAAAAAATAATGAGAATTTTAATTACTGGGGTATCAGGTATGTTAGGAGCATTCTTATATAAAATACTTGAAAAAGAAAATGAAGTCTATGGGACAGGTAATTCAATTTTTGAAGAAGAACCAAGTAATTATAAAGTTTTCGATTTAAAATCAGAAAATTATAATGAAATTATTAAATGGTCTAATCCAGATTTAATAATATTGTCAGGAGCATTAACAAATGGGAACTATTGTAATGAGAACCCAAGTGAAGCTTTTGAAATTAATGGTATTTCTGTTAAGAAATTTTTGAACGCTACTAATAGAAGCGTTAAAATCATCTATATTTCTACAGATGCGGTTTTTCCTTCAAAACTTCATTTAGCAAAAGAAAATGATTGTGTTTCTCCAGAAAATATATATGGTAAGTCTAAAGAACTTGGAGAATTTTTTACTTTTTTTAGTCAAAGGCAATTTTGTGTAATTCGAACTACAATTATTGGGCTAAATATAAATTCAAAAAAAATTGGCTTTGTAGAATGGATTATTAATTCATCTAAAGTATCTGAAACGATTAGCCTTTTTGATGATGTTGTATTTAATCCTATTTCTATTTGGGATTTGGGGAAAGAGTTGAACTATTTAATTTCATTAAAGAGTTTGCCAAATGAAGTTTTACATATTGCAGGAACAGAAATTATTACAAAATACGAATTTGGACATGCACTTTTAAAAAAAATAAATTTGAAAACTAATCTCCTTAAAAGAGGATCAATAACATCTTTTGAGGATAGAGCAAAACGATGTAGCGATCAAACATTAGATTGCAATTATTATCAAAATAAATTCAATAGACAATTACCGAATTTTCTCAATACATTGGAAACAGTAAAATATTATTATGAATCAAATTAAATTAGGTCACAAATTAGTTGACGAAAATTCTTTATATTTTATTGCTGACATAGGTGCAAACCATAATGGTTCACTAAAAAAAGCAATAGAACTTATTCATCTTGTAAAAAAATCAGGTGCTGATGCTGCTAAGTTTCAAAATTTTTCAGCAAAAAAAATAGTAAGTAAACTAGGTTTTGAAAACTTAAAAAATAAGCTTTCTCACCAATCTAAATGGAGTAAGTCTGTCTTTGAAGTATATGAGGATGCAAGTATAAATAAAGATTGGACTTCAATTTTAAAAGCAGAATGTGATAAAGTAGGTTTAGACTATTTTACAAGTCCATATGATTTTGAGTCTGTTGATTTAGTAGATCCCTACGTGGATTTATATAAAATAGGTTCAGGTGATGCTTCTTGGTTAGAAATAATATCATATGTTTTAAGTAAAGGAAAACCCACCCTTCTTGCAACAGGTGCTTGCGATTTAGAAGATGTAGAAAGAATGATGAAACTAGCTTTAAGTAAAACAAATAAAATTGTTTTAATGCAGTGCAATACCAACTACACTGGTAGTTCAGAAAATTTCAACTATTGCAATTTAAATGTTTTAAAATCTTATAAAAAAATGTTTCCAGATACCATGCTTGGATTATCTGATCATACTTCTGGACATGCAACTGTTTTAGGTAGTATTGCTTTAGGGGCAAGGGTTATAGAAAAACATTTTACAGATGATAATAATCAAATAGGTCCAGATCACGGTTTTGCTATGAACCCTACTTCTTGGAGAGAAATGGTGGATAGGTCTTATGAATTGTTGACAGCTTTAGGAGACGGAGTTAAGAGAGTAGAGGACAATGAAAAACAAGCTTATATGGTTCAGAGAAGATGTATTTGTTCTTCATCAAACTTAAAAGCAGGACATATAATTACAGAAAAAGACTTAGAACCTCTTAGACCTATTGGAGAAGGAGGTTTTCATCCTTATATGTATAAAGATTTAATAGGTAGAGAATTGAAAATTAATTTAATGTTTGGAGAACATTTCACAAAAGATACTTTAGTATGATAAAAGGAGTGAAAGTTGGGCTAAGGGCTCTCGAGAAAGAGGATTTAAAATTATTAAAAGACTGGAGGAATAATGTTGATTTTAGAAAGCATTTTAGAGAAGTTAGAGAATTATCGTTAGCTGAACAAGAAAACTGGTTTATTAGCCTTCAAAATTCTAGGCAAATTAATTTTATGTTTGTAGTTGTTGATTTAGAGACCAATGAGGCAATAGGTGCTGCAGGATTACTGTACGTAAATTGGGTTATTAGATCTGCAGATTTTTCTTTTTATATTGGTAAAAATGAAATATATGTGGATGATAAAGAAGTTTCTTCTGAGGCAGCCAAACTGTTAATAGATTATGGTTTTAATAACTTAAATTTGAATAAAATTTGGATGGAGTTATACGAATTTGATAAAAGGAAAATTGATTTCTTTACAAATAAATTTAATTTCCATCAAGATGGTTTGCTTAGACAAAATTGTTTTGAAGAAGGTAGGTATTGGGATTCTTATATACTTTCTCTTTTAAAAAATGAATATATAAAACACTAAGAATAAATTTATGTGAATAAATTTATTTATAGTTCTAGACATTTATGACTGATTTATTTTATGGTAAAAATAAGAACTAAAAACCCTCTTTTCTTTAAGCTCTTGAATGTGTTTTTAAGAATGGGAGGCATTGGAAGTAAATTTCTAATAGTTACATTAATGTCTAAATATTTTGATGTTGATGTTTTTGGTAATTATGGATTAATAACTTCAATTATTACAATTCTAATTTTTGTCTTAGGACTAGACTTTTATAATTTTAGTATAAGAGATATTTTAAAAACAACAGGAGAACAAGAAATTATTAACAAAGTAATACTCACTTTTGGATTATATTCTTTAGTATATCTATTATTTCTAATTTTAGGTTACTTTATATTTAGTAACATAGATTATGTTAAACCTTATCTTTGTTTTGTCCTATTTCTAGTTATTACCGAACATCTGTCTCAAGAAATTTACAGATTGTTAATTGGTTTTAGAAAGGTGTTATTAGCAAATATTTTATTATTCTTTAGAACAGTAAGTTGGAGTTCAATTATATTTTACTATTATTATAATAGCAATTTAATAACAATTGATAAGATTTTTAAACTATGGTTAATAGCCAATATTTTAACAATTGTATATGTGTTTGTTTTATCAATAAGTAAAAACTATAAAAAAATATTAAAATTTACATTTAGTAAAAATTGGATTAAAGAAGGGTTAAGAATAAGTTCTGTTTTTTTTATTGCAACTATTAGCCTTAAATCAATGGAATATGCAAATAGATTTATTGTAGATTACTTTATGGGAGAGGTGCTTGCTGGTGTTTTTTTGTTTTATTCTAATATATCTATTTTAATTACTGTTTACATAAATACGATAGTTATCTCTTTTGAGTTACCGGAACTTATTAAATCGGTAAATTCCCATAATATTAATAATCTCCTCAAAAAATTTAATAAATCTTTGCTTATACATGTTGTAATTTCATCTTTATTTATTTTTTTAATCATAAAACCTTTACTGCTATGGCAAGATAAGGGTGAGTTTGAAAAGTATTTACCTCTAATATATTTTTTTATAGTTGGAGTTGGATTAATGAATTACTCATTACTGTATCACTTTAAACTTTATATTTACCATAAAGACAAGGCATTATTAAAGACAATGGTTATATCTGCTTGCTTAAGTTTGTTTTTTACCGTTAGTTTAACGTATTTTTGCGGTATTTATGGAACAGCAACTGCTTTTGTAATTTCGTCTATTATATTATATTATATGCGTTATAATGAAGCGAAAAAAATGGAGTATGATTAATGTTTATATAGGTTTGTCTAAAAATCAAATCTCGTCTTATGAGTCAATATTAAGACATGTAAAAATGACGAATTGTCAAAATATATTAATTTGTAATAAAACATTAAAGAATGATTTAAAATTGTGGGATAAAGTTATTTTTGCAAAAGAATCATTTAACAATCAGTCCTCTGGGAAATTATCTGGACTAATAAACATTATTTTTAAAATTAAACAATATAAAGAGATTATAAAAGAACTTAATATTTATAAAAAAGAAAAAAATATTACGCTGTATTTTACTTATATAGAAGATATTTTAACCAATTTTTTGCTTTTTTCTTTTAATAAAAATTTAAAAGGTATTGTAGTTGAAGATGGTACATTAAATTATTACCCACATACAATTAAGTCTTTATCACAAAAAAAAGTATTTTTAAAATGGTTATTGAGTAATTTATATAATGTTAGATTTAAATTTTATAAAGGTCATTCTAGTGGAATTGAAAGTAAGAATGTTGTAAAACAATATGTTAGAGTACCTGAGTTATCACAGTTCCCAGAAAAATCGGTTAAATTAAAATTCTTGACAAGGACTTTGATTTTAACAAATACAGTTTTAATTATAGGTCAAGAAGGTTATATAACTCAGTTTGGTGAAAATAAATACTTTAATAATTTAAAGGATCTAGTCAAATTAATTCAATCTAATAAATTATATGATCAAATAGATAAAATATATTATAAGCCTCATAGGCATGGTAAAAGAATAAATTTAGAACAATTAAAATCGCTATTTTTAAAAAAAGAAGTAATTTATTTAGAATCGGATGAGCCTTTAGAAGATTTGTTTTTTGATAAATTAGGGTCAAAGTATATATATTCATTTGACTCTAGTGCCTTATTAAATATATATTTAGAATCTGAAGAACATATAAAAAATGAACTTAAAATTAATGTTCTTTTAAGGTATAACGATTTATTAAAACCTATTTTCCAAAAATTTAATTTTAATATTTATAAATGATTATTGCTTTCAATATATTAATTACGCTTGCAGCTATAGTTATAATGTTATACTTTTTAGAAAAAGATTTAGGTCTTTTTTTATTATCAATTATGATATTTGTTCAATATATTTGGATGTTTTTCTCTCTAATAGTTATAGAGTCTGGTGAACATATCGTTGAGCAAGGTAGAGATGGATATTTTGTTTATAGTACTTTGGTTTTATTGCTCTTTTTTATCACAACTATAGTATCTTTAATTTTTTTCAAAAAAATATTTACTCATTTATTTAAGAATCTTAAGGTAACTAAAATTAAATTTGGTAAAATTAATGAATCCCAAATAACAAATGTATTTATCGGTTTTGTGCTTTTTATTGCTTTTTTAAATTTGTTTTTATCGCCAATACCTATTTTTTCAGAAAATGTATCAAAATTTAATTTTTGGGAACATGCAAAATTTCCGTTTCTAAAATCGATTGTTGGTAATGTAATGGCTTTCGTTGCTTTTGGTACTGCTATTTTATATAGATATTATAAAAAGACCTCATTTTTTTTCTTTGCACTATACATCACTTATTTATTATTAATTGGACAAAAATTTACAGGTTTTTTCATTGGTATATCGGGAGTCTTGTTAGCCTTTTTCTTTACTTCAGAAAAACAAATCAAATTTAAGCTTAAATGGGTTTTTAATAAATACTTATTGTTATTTGTAGGGTTAATGTTTTTTTTAGTGTTGTATAAATATACCGTTAATAACCCTTTTAGAAAATTAAATATGACTCCTTTAGAATCTGTTTTTTACAGATTTTTCGGATTACAAGCGCATGTGTTTTGGGGTGCTACCGAACAATATATTTATCAAGGTAAACCAAATACTTGGAATATTTTAGAACTTTGGAAAGGAATGCATCATTTGATGTTAGAGTTTTGGCCATGGAGTTATGAGGCCTTTATATCGGTAACAACTAGAGGCGTAAGTTGGACAAATGCTTACCCATCAATTTTAATAAGAATTTTCCCCTTACCAGTAGCTCTTCTTGTAAATTTTTTCTTAATGTCTTTTGTCTCTTTAATACAAACCTTATTAAGTGTCTTTATTAAAAGAAAATCTATATTCCTAAGTATTATACTATTTCAATTACTAATTTGGACGAGTTATGCCTATACCATGGCTTATTTTAGTAAATTAATGATACCTGTTTTTTTTATTTTACTTTTTTTTTCATACAAATACTTAGCATTCAAGACTAAAAAAGAATGAAAATGAAAAAACAATTGCTTTCAAACCTGTCAAACTATTTTTATTTTTTACTAATGTTTTTTTTACCAATTTCATTAAGGATAGAAAATGTATTCTTAGGAATGTTATTTTTAAGTACAGTTTTTAATCCAAAAAAAAGAACCCCAAGTAATATTAAATACTATCTATTGGCTTTTTTTTTGTTTACTCTGATAAATGGGTTTTTAAATAATTATTTAATTGTTGAAAAAGAAAATTTTCTTCGATTATTACCTTTTATATTTCTCCCTTTTTGTTTGGAAAAAATTGATGCGGAAATAAAGTTAAAAGGATTGATATTTCTTCTTATTGGTATACTAATAATTCAATTACATTCTGTTTATGGTATAATTGATTATTATTATTTTACAGAAGGTAAAAAATATCCATTAAAGAATTATTCAAAAATAAATGAAATATTAAATTACGAAAGGCCATATCTTGGTTTCTTTTCTGTTCTAAACATTATAATTTGTTTTTATTATTTTTCAATGAATAAAAAGAAAGTTTTAAGTATTCTTATCTGTTCTTTTTCTATTGGATTAATAATCGTGGTGTCAGCAAGATTGGCAATTATTATTGTTGTTCCTATAAGTTTAATAGCAATGTGCAGAGACTTTAAGAGAAAAAATATAGCCATAACTTTAGCAACCTTAATAGGTTTAGTGCTCATAATCATGACTAGTAATAGTTCATTAAAAGATAGGTTTAGTCAAATATCAAAAGATGCTAGAGTTGTTACTTGGAAAGGTGCTACTTCACTATTTTTTAAAAGCTCGAATTATATTTTTGGATCTGGAAGTGAGCAAAATACTAGAGATAATCTTTTAGAGCATTATGAAAATTATGATGGATTTTGTTCAGAGGATGAGAAAAATAGGTTTATAAACAAAAATTATAATACTCATAATCAGTATATAAATGAATTATTAAGAGGTGGTATTGTAGGCTTATTACTTTTATTGATTCCTCAAATAATACTATTTTATTTTGGTATTATAAGAAACGATACTTTAACCCTTATGTTTCTTGTTGCAATATTAAGTTTTAGTTTTGTTGAGAATATTTTGGGTAGACAATTAGGAGTTTACTTATATGCCTTACTTTTGAGTTTAACTAGTATTCCATATAAAACAAAAAACAAATGATTAAAATTTTACATATAGCAAGACCAATTGCAGGAGTTGGTGTTTATATTTCTTTGCTGACTAAATATATCAATAGTAACAGGTTTTTAAATGCAATAATATGCAATACAAAGGAAGATATTATTAATGTTAATAATGACTTAGGGGTTAAAATTGACTATTTTCATTGTGAGATAAAAAGAGAAGTAAGTTTTCTAAACGACATAAAATGTTTAATAAGAATATTTGAAATAGTAAGGCGCTTTAAACCAGATATTCTGCATTGTCATAGTGCTAAAAGTGGAATTTTAGGAAGAATTATTGGGTTTGTTACTAATACTAAAACAGTGTATACCCCGCACGCATATTCATATTTAAGTGCAGAATCTAAAAAGAAATATTTTTTATTAAAAAACATTGAACGTTTTTTTGGTCTTTTACCAGCTAAAACTTTTGCGTGTTCCAATTCAGAGTACAACAGAGCAATTGCTGATTTGAAAATAAAAAAAGAAAAAGTAGTTCTTTGGAATAATTCTATTGAAAACGGGATAAAATTGACAAATAGCGATTTTTTAACAAAACTTCCAAAAGATTTTATTTGTTCAATTGGGAGGCCTTCATTTCAAAAAAATACAGAACTATTAATTGAAGCTGTTCTAAAACTAAAACAAACACATAGAAGTATTCACTTAGTAATTCTTGGAGTCGGTTTTTATTCTCCAATATTAGAAAAAATAAAAAAAAGTATTTCAGAAAATAATCTTTCTAAAAATATTACATTAATCCCTTGGTTAGAAAGAGATAAGAGTTTAGCTATATTAGATAAGAGTTTGGTGTATATATCTTCATCAAGATATGAAGGCTTACCATATTCTGTTATAGAAGCTTTGTCTTTAAGTAAACCTTGTGTGCTAACAGATGTAGATGGAAATAAAGATTTAGTAAAAGATAATTACAATGGTTTTCTGGTGAAAGAAGATGCAAATGAATTGGCTGAAAAAATTAATTTTTTTTTAAATAATGATTATTTAAGAAAAGATATGGGAAAAAATTCAAGAGAAGAATTCGAAAGTTTTTATGATATTAAAAAAAATATAAAAACGTTAGAAAACTTATATTTGGACTAAGGAAAAATAATTGAATTAAAATTACAATTGATAAAATTATTTTGAAACTTTTACGTTAACAGAATATAAATATTTACCTAATTAACCAAACAATAAATTTAAGCTTGAAAAAAAGATATTCCCATTTCATTAAACCTTTACAAATAGTAACAGATTTATTTATATTAAATACGATAACGTACGTTGTTTACGATAAAGAATATTTAAATGTATTTTTTTTATCATTCATTTCGTTTTTTTGGTTAGTTACATCTTATTTTTTTGCTTTTTATGCAGTACACAGGCACACTTCAGTTCTGAGCCTTCTGAGGCTTTTAGTAAAACAATTTCTATTTTTTACTCTTGGATATTTCGCATATTTCGGTATTTTTAAAGAGGGTACTATCGTTAATAATCAGTTTTTAATTTTAATACTTATAATTATTTCCATTTCCTTTGTTAAACTTTCTTGGTTATTTCTTTTGAAAAAGTACAGATCTTTTGGGAATAATTTTAGAACAACAATTGTAATTGGTTTTGATGATTCTACAAAAAATATTATCAAAATTTTTAAAAGTAAATCTAATTTAGGGTATAAATACTTAGGTTTTTTCTCTAATAAGTTACACAAAAAAAAGGAGTATTTAGGGAATCTAGATGCTGTTTTTGAATATGCAATACAAAACACAGTTGATGAAATTTATTGTTCACTAACTGCATTGTCAAATGAGCAAATAAAAAAAATAAATAAGTTTGCACTTGATAAGGATATTATTTTAAAATTAATTCCTGATACGAGCGAGTTGTACAGTAAAAACCGAAGTATAGAATATTATGGCGATTCTTTAATGGTTTTAAACGTAAATAAATTACCGTTTGATTTTACAGAAAATTTTTATTTAAAAAGATTTTTTGATATATTATTTTCGGTTTTTGTTTGCCTTTTTATTCTTTCATGGCTAATACCAATTCTTTGGGTATTAGTAAAGCTCGAGTCTAAAGGGCCTTTAGTTTTTAAACAAGGCAGAGAGGGGATTAACGGTAAAGAGTTTATTTGTTATAAGTTTAGATCTATGAGAATAAATAAAGAATCAAATAAAATTCATGCAACAAAAAATGATATAAGAGTAACAAAAGTAGGCGCTTTTTTAAGAAAAACCAGTATGGATGAGTTACCTCAGTTTTTAAATGTTTTATTGGGAGACATGAGTGTGGTTGGCCCTAGACCGCATTTAGAGACTTTATCTTTAGAATATCAAAAGGATGTAGATGATTATTTAAAAAGACACATTGTAAAGCCAGGTATTACTGGTCTAGCACAAGTAGGTGGGTATCGAGGAGAAATAAAAAAGAAATCAGATATTAAGAACAGAGTCCGTTTAGATATCTTCTACATTGAAAACTGGTCTTTTTTCTTAGATATTAAAATTATTATACAGACTGTATTAAATGTATTTAAAGGAGAAGAAAAAGCATATTAATAATGATAACGGCTTCAATTGTTTTATTTAATAATGACTTCGAGATACTGAAAAAAACAGTTAATTCATTTTTAAATACCTCTCTAAAAAAGAAACTTTATCTCATTGATAATTCTAATTCTAATAAATTAGAGGTGTTCTTTAAATCTCCAGAAATAGAATATCTATTTGTAGGAAAAAACATTGGCTTTGGAGCAGCTCATAACCTTGTTCTAAACAAAATAAGTTCTGATTTTCATTTAATTTTAAATCCAGATGTTGTCTTTTCCTCGGGAGTAATTTCTTCTTTAATTAAAGTGTTACATGAAAACCCTAATGTTGCTTTTGTGACGCCAAAAGTGCTATACCCTAGTATAAAACCTCAATATATTTGTAGAAAACACCCAACTTTATTTGATTTATTAAACAGAAAATTAAAAATTTCAAAAAAGAAATTTTTTAATAGAGAGTATAGAGAAAGGGATTTACAAAAACCATTTTATCCCGATTTTATTCATGGTTGTTTTATGCTTTTTAAAACTACAGATTTAAAAAAATTAAAAGGTTTTGATGAGCGTTTCTTTTTATATATGGAAGATGCAGATATTTGCAGAAGAATTGATGAAATTGGAAAAAAGAAACTGTATTTTCCTAAAGTAGAAATTATACATCACCATCAACAAGGTTCTTCAAAAAGCATAAAGTTATTTATTATACATGCTTCATCTGCAATAAAATACTTTTTGAAGTGGGGTTTTAATTAAAAAAAGGAGACTGCACTTGATTAGGATTTTCTTTAAAATGTATCTAACACTAAAGCCGGATTTTAAGGAATTTAAAATATATTTGCAGTAACAACAATTCAACAACAACACAAATGAATATTCTTATTTTAGGTTCTGGAGGTAGAGAGCATGCTTTTGCATTAAAATTGAGTGAAAGTAGTAAAGTTAAGCAACTATTTGTAGCACCAGGAAATGCAGGAACTAACAAAATAGCCAAAAATATTAATGTAGATCTTTCAGATTTTGAAGCAGTAAAGAAAATTGTTTTAGAGAATAATATTAAAATGGTTGTTGTAGGGCCAGAAGTTCCTTTAGTAGCAGGTGTTCATGATTTCTTTTTAGCAGATGTAGATTTGAAAAATATTCCTGTAATTGGTCCTAAAAAAGATGGTGCATTACTAGAAGGAAGCAAAGACTTTTCTAAACAGTTTATGCAAAAACACGGGGTTCCTACCGCACGCTATCAATCATTTACAAAGGAAAATTTAGAAGCTGGTTTTACGTTCTTAGAGACTCTAGAACCACCTTATGTGTTAAAGGCAGACGGTTTGGCTGCCGGAAAAGGAGTACTTATTTTAAATTCTTTAGAAGAAGCAAAAATAGAACTACAAGATATGGTTTCTAATGAGAAGTTTGGTAAAGCTTCTGCAACGGTTGTAATCGAAGAATTTTTAAAGGGAATAGAATTGTCTGTTTTTGTGTTAACAGACGGTAAAAGCTATAAAATATTACCTTCAGCAAAGGATTATAAAAGAATTGGAGAAGGAGATGTAGGTTTAAATACTGGTGGAATGGGCGCTATTTCTCCTGTACCGTTTGCGGATGAAGCTTTTTTGAATAAAGTGGAGGAATTGGTGGTAAAACCAACAATTGCAGGCTTACAAAAAGATGGAATTGATTATAGAGGTTTTATTTTCATTGGATTAATGAATAACAATGGAAATCCGTCTGTAGTAGAATACAATGTTAGAATGGGAGATCCTGAAACTGAAGCTGTATTGCCAAGAATAACTTCAGATTTATTTGATTTATTTGAAGGTGTTGCACATCAAAACTTACATGAAAAGTCTTTTTCGGTAACAGATAAGACGGCAACTACAATTATGTTAGTTTCTGGTGGTTATCCAGAAGCATATGAAAAAAATAAAGAAATTAAAGGTTTCGAGAACATAAAGGAATCTATTATTTTTCATGCTGGAACTACTACTTTAGAAGATAAAGTAGTTACAAATGGCGGTAGAGTTATGGCAGTAACTTCTTTTGGAGATACAATTGAAGAGGCTTTGGAAAAAACGTACAGAAGTATTGATAAAATTCATTTCGATCAAATGAATTATAGAAAAGACATTGGTTTTGATTTAGTATAAGAAATATTCTATTTTGCTTTTTCCATGGTAAAGGAAAATTCAGATCCTTTACCAAAAGTACTTTTTAGTAAAACGTTTTGGTTGTGGGCTTCAACAATATGCTTTACAATAGACAAGCCTAAACCAGAACCACCTTGTTCTCTAGATCTGCTTTGATCTACTCTATAAAAGCGTTCGAATAAACGAGGGAAATGCTGTTGTTTAATTCCTTCACCATTATCTATAACTCGAATTACAAACTTATTATGGTCATAATCATCTGCAGTAACAATAGTTGTACCGCCTGGTTTGCCATATTTAATAGAGTTTACAACCAGATTAATTAGCACTTGTTCTGTCTTTTCAATATCTCCAATTACGAAAATAGGAAATTCATAAATACGATCAAATTTTAGAATAATATTCCTCTTTTTTGCTTTCATTTCAACCAAATCAAAAACATTTTGAATGATTTCTAGAATGTTAAAAACCTCTTTATCTATTTTTAAACCGTCGGTTTCTAATTTGGCAATCATATCTAGATCCTTAGTTACTGCAACCAATCTTTCGACACCTTTATTGGCACGTTCTAAATATTTTAAACGAATGTTCTTATCATCCATTCCGCCTTCAAGAAGCGTAAGTATATACCCTTGCACCGTAAAAAGAGGCGTTTTTAATTCATGTGCAACATTTCCTAAAAAATCTCTTCTAAAAGAATCCCGCTCAGTTAAACTCTTTATTTCTAGCTCTTTTCCTTCTGCGTAGGTTTGCATCTTATTAGAAAGCTGTTCTATATCTGTAGTAACAGAATCCTTTTTTAAATCGTTTACATCTAGAATAGAAACATCTTCATAAATCTTTTTCAGCCTTCTATAAATAAAGTGTTCTGCTCTATATTGTATAATAAAGAATGAAATAATAAAAAGCACTACAATAGCAATTAGAATGGCACTAAAACTTATTTTTTTTAAAATAAAAAAGTACCAAATTGCGGCAAATACTCCAGCTAATAATGCGATGTAAATTGCAGACCAAAGCGCATACGAATACGTTTTTTTAATTTTCATAAAAGTAAATTTATTTATCTGCGTCTAATAGCACAAACTTATAGCCAACACCTTTTACAGTTTTAAAATGGTCGTCACCAATTTTTTCTCTTAATTTTCTAATATGAACATCTATTGTTCTTCCTCCTACAACAACTTCATTTCCCCAAACGGTATCTAAAATAACCTCTCTCTTAAATACTTTTCCTGGTTTAGAAGTTAATAAAGAAAACAATTCAAACTCTTTTCTTGGTAAAGATATTTTAACACCCGCTTTATAAACAACATATTCTTCTCTGTCAATAATAATATCTCCAACAGTATACGTTTCTTCACTTTCTTTTTCAGATTTTAATCTTCTTAATAGCGACTTAACTTTACTAACTAAAACTTTTGGTTTAATAGGTTTTGTAATATAATCATCTGCACCTGCTTCGAAACCGGCAACCTGAGAGTAATCTTCTCCTCTTGCAGTTAAAAAAGAAATAATTACATTTTCTAAAGAACTTATTTTTCTAATTTTTTCACAAGCTTCGATACCATCCATTTTTGGCATCATAATGTCTAATAAAATTAAATGCGGACTATTTTTTTTAGCAGATGTTACAGCTTCTAAGCCATTTGTAGCAGTAAAAATTTGATAGCCCTCACTTTTAAGATTGTAACTAACAATTTCTATAATATCTGGTTCATCATCAACCAACAAGATTTTAATATCGTTTTTATTCATGATTTCTTTAAAAGATAAGTATCAAAAATAGCAATTTAATCTGTAAGATATAATTTAATTACTACTAGATTTATTTAGTTTACAATTGTTTAATGCTAAATTAACATATACATATAATAGCGCGTTTAAAACAACTATGTTTTAGTATTTATCTAATAATTAGATGTTAACAGTAAATTAATTCGATATAATATGGATTGTTGTAATACGGTTCTAATTATTTAGAAAACTTAAAAACTCCGAATTTATTTTGGAGCTTTTTTATTTTTACTATCTTTATTTTTGAAAAAGAAAAACCCATTGCTATGAATTTGTCTATTAAATTACAGGATATCTTGTTTTTAGATATTGAAACAGTTCCGCAAAAAGAGAATTGGAAAGAACTCTCAGAAGAAACACAAGCTCTCTTTGAAAAGAAAACGCAATACCAACGTAAAGAAGAATTTACAGCGGAAGCATTTTACGATCGCGCCGGTATTTGGGCAGAATTTGGAAAAATAATATGCATTTCTGTGGGATATTTTGTGGAGGTAGAAAAGAAAAAGCAGCTGCGCTTAACTTCTTTTTTTGGTGATGATGAGCATGCACTATTAACTAATTTTAAAGCACTATTAGATAAACATTTTGTTAAGAAAAGTAATGTTTTATGTGCACATAATGGAAAGGAATTCGATTTTCCTTTTATTGCTAGAAGAATGATTGTGCATCAAATAGCATTGCCTAATAAACTGAATTTATTTGGTAAAAAACCTTGGGAAGTACCACATTTAGATACTTTAGAATTATGGAAGTTCGGGGACTATAAGCATTATACTTCCTTAAAACTACTAACCTCTATTTTAGGCATTCCTTCTCCTAAAGATGATATTGACGGCAGTGAAGTTGCAAGAGTTTATTATGAAGAAAAAAACCTACAAAGAATAGTAGATTACTGCGAAAAAGACACCGTTGCTGTTGCGCAAGTGCTATTAAGGTTTAATAATCAAGATTTATTAAAAGAGTCAGATATTGTAAGCGTTTAATCTTCTAATTTCATAGTAAGCTCTAACCAACGCTCTTCTTTCTCTTCTATACTCTCTATGGTTTCTTGTAGTTCTTTAGATTTTTTTGAAATATCTTCAGGAGCAATTTCTACATTTAAAAAAGCTGTTTCAATTGTTAATTTTTTCTTTTGAAGCCTTTCAATATCTCCTTCTAAAGCACCAAATTCTCTTTTTTCATTAAAAGTTAATGTATTTTTAATTGCTTTCTTCTCCGTTTTTGTTGCTGCTGTTTTTGCAACAGGCTTTTCTGCAATTTCTTTGGGTGCAGAGCCATCATAGGCTCTAAAATCTGAATAATTCCCTGGAAAATTCTCTACAACACCTTCGCCTCTAAAAACAAAAAGTGCATCTACAATTTTATCCATAAAGTACCTGTCATGAGAAACCACTAAAAGGTTACCTGGGTAATCTAGTAAGAAGTTTTCTAAAACATTTAAGGTAACAACATCTAAATCATTGGTAGGTTCATCTAAAATTAAAAAGTTAGGGTTTTGAATTAAAACAGCACATAAGTACAAACGTTTTTGTTCTCCACCAGAAAGTTTTTCAACAAAATCATATTGTTTTTTCTTATCGAATAAAAAACGTTCTAACAATTGAGACGCAGATATTTTTCTACCTTTAGAAAGCGGAATAAATTCTCCAAATTCTTTTACAACTTCAATAACTTTTTGTCCTTCTTTAATTTGTATTCCGGCTTGTGTATAATACCCAAACTTTACAGTTTCACCTAGCACAACCTTTCCACCGTCTAACTCCGCTTTTTCTGTTATAATATTTAAAAAAGAGGATTTCCCCGTTCCGTTTTTACCAATAATGCCAATTCTTTCTCCGCGTTTGAAAATATAATCGAAATTATCAAGTATTTTCTTGTCGCCAAAAGATTTATCTACCTTGTGCAGTTCTAGAATTTTACTTCCAAGACGTTCCATGTTAATTTCTAACTGCACCTGGTGGTCTTTTCTACGCTGGTGCGCACTCTCTTTAATTTGGTAAAAATCGTCTGTTCTAGACTTCGATTTTGTGGTTCTTGCTTTTGGTTGCTTGCGCATCCATTCTAATTCTTTTTTAAACAAACTTTTAGCTTTCCCTAAGTTGGTAGCTTCTAGGGCCAAACGCTCTTCTTTATTCTGTAAGTAATACGAATAATTTCCTTTGTATTTATATATTTTACCTTCGTCTAATTCTAAAATCTCGTTACAAACACGTTCTAAAAAATACCGGTCATGCGTTACCATAAATAGGGTTATTTTCTCTTTTGCAAAGAAAGCTTCTAACCATTCTATCATTTCTAGATCTAGATGATTTGTTGGTTCATCTAAAATTAATAAATCTGGTTTATTAATAAGCACAATAGCTAGCGATAATCTTTTTCTTTGACCACCTGAAAGTGCACCAACCTTTAAGCTTAAATCTTCTAATTTTAATTTGGATAAAATTTGTCTGTATTGCGTTTCAAAATCCCAAGCATTATGCTGGTCCATTAAATCGAAGGCAGCTTGATAAGCATCACCATCATCAAGGTTTTTTAGTGCCTTTTCGTATTGATTTACAATAGAGAGAATTTTATTATCGGTAGCAAAAATAGTTTCTTCAATAGTTAAATCAGGATTGATATCATCTTTTTGGGCTAAATATGCAATAGAAATACCTTTTCTACTAACTACTTGTCCAGAATCTGGTACATCTAAGTTTGCAATAATATTTAAGATAGATGTCTTACCACTTCCGTTTTTTGCAACAAAAGCAACTTTTTGATCTTTATTAATTCCGAAAGAAATGTTTTCAAATAAAATGCGTTCTCCGTATGCTTTAGAGATATTTTCTACTGATAAATAATTCACTATTTATAATTTTTTACAAAGAAACAAAAAACCCATTCAAAGGCTTGGGTTTTTTGAGCATTTAATTTCAGTTAGTAGTTCTTATTTTTCTTCTTATTAATGTGATTTAAGTAATCTCATTTTTTTAAAATCTTTTTATTAGTAGTATATTGCCCCTTTAATTTTGAAAAAGAAATATATGAAAATAATTGTACCAATGGCCGGCATTGGGTCTCGCTTAAGACCACATACTTTAACAGTTCCTAAGCCTTTAACAGTAATAGCAGGGAAACCAATTGTACAAAGATTGGTAGAAGATATTTCCTCTGTAATAGATGAAGAAATAGATGAAATTGCTTTTATAATTGGACCAGCAAAAAAAGGATTTCCAGCAGACACAAAAGATAATTTATTACAAATAGCCAAAGAATTAGGAGCCAAAGGATCTGTATATGTGCAAGAAGAGGCATTGGGTACAGCACACGCTCTTTTTTGCGCAAAAGACTCTTTAAGTGGGCCTTGTGTAGTTGCCTATGCAGATACTTTGTTTAAAGCTAATTTTAAGTTAGATGCAAAAGCAGATGGTGCAATTTGGGTAAAGCAGGTTGCAGATCCAAGTGCTTTTGGTGTTGTGAAGGTAGAAGATGGTTTTATAACTGATTTTATAGAAAAACCTAAAGATTTTATTTCAGACTTGGCAATTATTGGAATCTATTATTTTAAAGATGGAGATAAGGTAAGAGATGAAATTCAATATTTAATTGACAATGATTTAAGAGAAAATAACGAATATCAATTAACTAATGTTTTAGAAACCCTAAAGAGAGATGGTGCTAAGTTTATTCCAGGAACTGTGAGTACTTGGATGGATTGTGGAAAAAAAGATCCAACGGTAGATACAAATAAGCAAGTGCTAGATTTTGAATACAAAGCAGGAAACAATTTGGTTTCTAAAGACGTTGTATTAGAGAATTCAGAAATTATTCAACCGTGTTATATTGGTAAGAATGTAGTATTGAAAAACACAAAAATAGGTCCTTATGTTTCTATTGGAGAAAATAGTACTGTAGAAAATGCTACTATTACAAATTCTTTAATACAAACAAACGTACTAATTACGAATACAAAATTAGACAATGCTATGATAGGCAACCATGCAAAGTATGATGGTGGCTTTACTTCTGTGAGTATTGGAGATTATACAGAATTAACCTAATGATTTTTAGAGTAAAAATCATGCAAAACAGAAAAGAGATTACTTTAAAATTTTTAAAGGGGTCTCTTTTTTCTTTGCTTTTTTTTCTCATCTCTCTAAAAAGCTATACACAAGACAGTCTCGCTGTAGCAATAGATTTTACAGAAGAAAAGGAGTTGAAATTTCAACAGTTTTTCTTTACAGCATTGTCTCAAAAGTCTATTGGAAATTATCAAAAGGCAATAGAAAATTTAGAGAGCTGTAATCAGATACTACCAAATAATAAATCGGTCTTTTTTGAGTTTTCTAAGAATTATTTATACTTAAATAATACACCTTTAGCAAAGGAATATATTAACCGAGCAATTATTCAAGATTCTAAAAATATTTGGATGCAAAAGCATTTGGTGAAAGTTTTGGAAAAAGAAAATAATTTTTTTGAAGCTATAAAAATTCAACAAAAAATTATTGTTTTAAATCCAAAAGAAAACAAGAATTTAGTATTGCTTTATTTAAAAAACAGGGATTATAAAAAAGCTTTGAGTTTCATAAAAACCTTAGAAGAAGATAATTTATTGTCTTCAGATCTTAAAAAAATAAAAGAACGTTTAGAAAAAACTAATTATTCTGAAACACAAAAAGCGAAGGTTTCAAGAGATATTTATAAAAGGTTTGAAACAGAAAAAACGTATACTCTTTTAAAGCAAATTTTATTAGCTACGAAAGATAACTCGGTGTTACTCTTAAAATATAGCAAAGAGGGTATTGCTTTGTTTCCTGCGCAACCTTTTGTATATTTAATAAACGGAAGCACCTTAAATGTAAACAGAGAATTTAAAAAAGCATTAGAGATTTTACAAAATGGAATTGATTTTGTAATAGAAGATGCTATGGAAGCACTTTTTTATAAAGAAATGGCTTTGGCGTATAAAGGTTTAAATAATAAAGTTGAAGAAAGAAGATATATGGAGAAGTTTAGAAAATTAGTTAATTAGTATGCGATATTTAAAATACCTATTTGTTCTTATTCTTGCTTTTACTGCTTGTAAGACAAAAAAATATGCATTAGATAATAGTATCCTTGCCAAAGAAATGTCTGCTAAAAAAGTAGCAAGAAAACATGTTTCTGCAAATTTTAAAAAGAAAACGATTGCGGCTAAGTTTAAAGTGAATTTTAATGATGGAGTTACAAAACAAAGTATTTCTGTTTATTTAAGAATTAAAAAGGATGAGGTTATTTGGTTGAAAGGAACTAAATTTATCAATCTTTTTAGAGCGAAGATAACACCAGATAAAGTACGTTTTTACTCTCCGATAGAAAAAAAATATTTTGAAGGTGACTTCTCTATGTTAGAAAAACTATTAGGTACAAAGATTAATTTTTTGCAATTGCAAAACTTGTTTCTAGGACAAGCAATTTTAGATGTTAAAAATAAAAAGCAAAACATAGTACTTGAGAAGAACGCTTACGTTTTATCACCTAAAATACAGGCAACTTTATTTGATGCATTTTTTGCCATACATCCAGGGCATTTCAAGTTAAACCAGCAATCTATTATAAATACTCTAAAAAAACAACGTTTAGATATTAAGTATACTTCTTATAAATTGGTAGATGATGAAATTATTCCGCAACAAATAAATATCAAAGCAAAACAAAACAATAAACTAACAATAATAGATTTTATATTAAGATCTATTGAGTTAAATACAAAAATAAACACTTCTTTTACAATTCCTAACGGATATAAACGCATGAACCCATAGTGATGAAATCTCGATTTTATATAGTCTTTGTAATAGCCTTTTTTAGTTGTTTGTCTTCTTTTAGTCAAACGAAAAATGAGTTAGAACAGCAGCGAAAAAAATTAAATAGAGAAATTGCTCAGGTAAATAGGTTGTTGTTTAAAGAACAAAAAAAAGAGAAGAATGTTCTGGAAGATTTAAAAGATCTAAATCAGAAAATAGATATTAGATTAAGTTTAATAAATACTATTAACTCCGAAGCAAAGTTATTGACTTCGGAAATTACAAAGAACAAGAAAGAGATTGCCCAGTTAGAAAATGAATTAGCTGCTTTAAAAGCAGACTATGCACGTATGATTTTTAAATCTTACAAAAGTAAATCTCAACAAAGTAGAATCATGTTTTTACTGTCTTCTCAGAATTTTCAGCAAGCTTACAAGCGGCTAGCGTATATGAAACAATATACTTCTTTTAGAAAAAGACAAGGAGAGGAAATTGGTTTTCAAACTGTATTAGTGAAAAAAATGAATGATTCTTTGTTGTTTCAAAAACAAGTAAAAGATACACTAATTCTTGCGGAAAAATATCAAAAAGAAAAAATTGAGTTAGATAAAAACAATAAAGAGAAGTTAATCTCTATAATTAAAAAGAAGGAAAGAAAATACAAAAGAGAAATTCAAAATAAAATAAAAGCAGAGCGAAAGGTTGCAAAAAAAATAGACAAAATTATTCGTGATGAAATTGAGAAAGCGAATAGAATTGCATTGGCAAAACTTAAAAATAAAATAAAAAATACAAAAAAAAATGAGTTTGTTTTAAGTCCAGAAGCAAAAGCTTTAGCTGCTAAATTTGAATTAAATAAAGGAAAATTACCTTGGCCTTTAGATCAAGGTTTAATTACTAGAAGGTTTGGTAAACAGCCGCATCCTACTTTTCCAGGAATTACAATTAATAGTACAGGTTTGCATTTAGTAACTCAGAAAGGAAAAAGTGCAGCTGCCATATTTAATGGAAAAATATTAAATGTATTAGTCACTTCAGAGGGCAGAAAGAATGTTTTAATTCAGCACGGAAACTACATTACTTCCTATAATAATTTAGATAAACTGTATGTAAAAAAAGGAGATAAGGTAATTACAGGTCAGAAGATTGGTCAGATATTCACAGATAAGGTTTCAGGAAAAACAACACTTATTTTTGCCTTATATAAGAATACAACAAAGCTAAATCCGTCTTCTTGGATTTTAAAAAGATAGTTTATTTTTGTTTGGGAGAATACATAATATTATTCTGAAGGATTATAGAATTTGGCAGGGTAACCAGTTTTTTCTCAGGTGTTCTTAGGGTTACAAAAAATGCACCTATATCCTTAATTTCTCCAGTAACATTATTCGCACTATCTTTTTCTAAAATAGTTATAGAGTCTCCTATTTTTACGGGGTAGTTTATAAACAAAATAATACCTGCGGTAATATTAGACAGAATAGACCATTGTGCAAAAAATGCTATTCCTAGAACAGTTAAAAAAGAGGAGATATAAATTAATAATTGTTTTTCATCTACACCCCATATAAAAGCCACCACAACAATTACTGTAATGTAAATAAGTATTGTAATTATTTTATTAGTTACTAGTATTCTTGAATTTTGAAATCCGAACTTGGTTTGAATTTTTCGAAGTGCTTTTGTAATTATTAATCGAACAAAAAAAGCAACTGTAAAAACAATAATAGATTCAATAATTTTAAAATGATTTAAAAATTCCATTGTTTTAATTATGAATTAAATAAAGCTTTTAATTCTGTAGCTTCGTTTGGTTTTAATTTACCTGCTAAAACTAAACTCAACTGTTTACGTCTTAAGGCACCTTCAAAGCGTTCTTTTTCTAGAGCTGTTTCTGGAATTATTTGTGGAATTTCAACAGGTTTTCCAGTTTCATCTACTGCAACAAAAGTATAAATACCTTCATTTACTTTTGTTTTTTTACCAGATTGTCTATCTTCAATCCAAACGTCTACATAAATTTCCATAGAAGATTTAAATGCTCTAGAAACTTTTGCTTCTAACGTTACAACACTGCCCACGGGAACTGCTTTAGAAAAGACTACATGGTTCACAGAAGCAGTAACTACAATTCTTCGAGAGTGTCTTCGTGCAGAGATACTGCATGCTCTATCCATTCTTGCCAATAATTCTCCACCGAAAAGATTATCTAGATAATTAGTTTCTCCTGGTAAAACTAAATCTGTTAAAATTGTTAAAGATTCCTTAGATGTTTTTGTTTCCATTTAGAAGTAAATTTTATGCAAAGATACACAAACACTCATTTAAAAATGATTTAAAAAACACAAAGAAAGTGTAAACTATTGAATGGTTTTAACCAAAAACCAAGCGTCTGTTGAGATGGTTTTTTTAATTTTATACAAGCTGTTAATCGCCTCATTTCTGTCTGCGTAACTATTAAAAGCAACCTGAGTTAATCCCCATTTATTAAGACCAATAATTTGAGCATTGAAGCCTTTTGCAATTAGTTGTTTTACTTTTCTATCTGCATTTTCTGGAAATTGAAAAGAACCAGCAACAACATGATATGGTTTTGAAACTTTTTTAACTACATTTAGCTCTAAAGTTGGTAACGGATTTGCAATAATAAACGTAGCCGTTTGTATCTTTTTCTCTAGTGCAATCTGTTGATTGATTGCTATTTTTTTCTGCTTATCATCTTGAATACCGTTGTATCCAGCAAAACCTAATGTTAATAAGATGGCAGCAGCAGCAGCGTATTTTATAAATAAAGGAATTACTTTTTTGTCTTCAGACATGCCTTCATTAACTAAGGGTATTACTTGTGTAGCATTTCTTTTAATAAGAGATGCTGGTATATTTGCTAAGCCAAAAGAAGTAGTTAAAAAATTGATTTCTTTTGTTGGTTCAAAAACAATTTGTTGTTTTTCATTCAACATAATAGTTCCTAAATTATCTAATTGAAATGCGTTCGTTTTTAACTCATTTTGCCAATTTAATACAGACAAAGATATTGCTGCAGCAGCCTTTTCAAAAGAAACCTGCTCCACAGAAGCCACGTAATTAGTTAGTAATCCATCATTATGTTTTAGATGACTATTAAACGCAATTTGTTTTGTTGGCGGATAAAATGTGTGCGAATCTGAATTTAATTTAGCTCCAATTCTATGGGTAACAAAACCTCCAAAATTAGGAACTATTACGCAATCGTATCTATATAGTAAGTCGTTTATGTAATTAGCTAAATTCATATAAACAAATATATAATTTTTGAGGTCTAGTTGCATAAGCTTCTGTAAAAATTATTAACAAATTTTTTATATATTGGTTCTCAAATTGTTAACTATTGAAAGAAGAAAAATTACTCGCTATCTTAAGATTGCAGAAATGTAAGGCTGTAGGCGATATTTTAGCCAAGAAACTTATTGTAAATGTGGGAGATGTCTCTCAAATTTTTAAAGAAAAAAGAGCTAGTTTATCAAAAATAAACGGAATAGGAAATCATGTTTTAAAGCATCTTTTTGATGAAGAAAGTCTAAGGCGTGCGTCACATGAGTTAAAATATATAAAAGATAATGCTGTTTCGTATTCTTATTTTTTAGAAGACGATTACCCCACCAATTTACAGCATTGTATTGACAGCCCTATTTTATTATTTAAAGACGGTAATATCGATTTTTCTAACCAAAAAATCATCTCTATTGTTGGTACCAGAAATATGAGCTCTTATGGGCGTGATTTTTGCAACAAATTAATAGAAGATTTAGCACAATACAATCCTTTAATAGTAAGTGGTTTTGCATATGGTGTAGATATTTGCGCACACAAAGCTGCAATAAAAAATAATTTGCAAACTGTTGCTGTTTTAGCCCATGGTCTAGAGCAAATTTATCCGAAAGTTCATAAAAAATATATCAATCAGGTAAACGAAAATGGTGGGTTTCTAACCGAGTTCTGGCATGATGATGTACCTTTAAGAGAAAATTTTCTAAAAAGAAATAGAATCGTTGCAGGCATTTCTAAAGCTACAATTATTATAGAATCTGCTGTAAAAGGTGGCTCTTTGGTGACTGCGGATATTGCGAATTCTTATGATAAAGATGTATTTGCGGTTCCCGGCAGAACTTCAGATATATATAGTAAAGGCTGTAATAATCTTATTAAAAATAATAGAGCATTTTTGCTAAACTCTGCAGATGAAATTGTAAAAATGCTAAATTGGGATTTGAGTGAAAAACCAAAAATAATACAGCAACAATTGTTTTTAGAGTTGAATGAAAATGAACAGAAAATTTATGATTTACTGCATGAAAAAGGAAAACAATTATTAGATGTAATTTCTTTAGAATGTAACATTCCTATTTACCAATTATCCGCCATTTTATTGCAGATGGAATTAAAAGGTGTCTCGAAACCTTTGCCAGGAAAAATGTTTGAATTGGTATAATATGCCTATTTTTGGGGAAACCAATAGATAATATGGCGGTAGGAAAAAAATTGATGTCTAAAAAGAAGCCTACATTTCCAATTAATGGAATGTTAGATGCCTATTTAAAGAACTACAATAGAAACACAAAAATTTCGCTTTATTATGACGATTTATTGCGTTTTCAGGGTTCTGTTACAGTTTATGATAAAAATGATGAAGACACGCTGTGGGTACGAACTTATTTTTCTCAATTTGATAGAGAAGAAATTGATAGAAATTTAAAGAAAATTTATACAAAGCTACATTCAGACGGTAATGATGATAATATTCCGTTTTTAAATGTAGATGCTATTGATTACTGCACGTTTGGAAACTCTAAACCTTTCAGAATAAAAATTAGAAACATTTTAAATGATAATTTCACCTATTTTTATGTGAAAAAGGCAGATGCTTCTCGTGTTTATGGTTTAGAATTAGAGCATATTTTGTCACCTCATAATATGAATTTTTTAGTTTTTAAAGATACCTTAATTGAAGAACATATTGCAGGGATTCCTGGAGACGACTTTATTAGAGAAAATTTACCAAACTGCACAGAATTAGAAAAATCTCAAATAGCGAAAGAGTTTGTAAAATTTAAAGAGCGTTGTTTAGTGCGTTTATTAGGAGATATGCGTTCCTACAATTATGTGGTAACACCAACGCATGATTTTGATCAAATTATTTTTAAAATTAGGGCTATAGATTTCGATCAGCAATCTTTTGAAGGAAACCTAAAAGTATACAACTTACAGTTTATGAAAGAGAACTTTAAGATGATAGAAATGGTGGGTAAAAAATTGCAAAATGATTCTATTAACCAATACAAAATAGAAGAGCGCTCTTTTATGGCAAAAAGAATGATTACTGCACCAAGAAGAACTACGCGTCTCATAAAATGCATGAAAGCAGACACGATCTCATTTCCAGAGAATGTAGAATTATTAAAAAAACACCTTATTAAATATGTGGGTGATATAAAGTTTAAAGACTGTAATAATATGGGCGAAATTTTAGAAACTATTTTAGAGTTTGTAAAACGGAACTACTTAGATATCAGTAATAAAGATTTGTTCTAATTTTTCAAAAGCTATTTCTTGCTTTCTCCACTCGCTTTTTTTAAATAAAAAGCAGAAACAGATTGCTTAATAAGTACTAAGCTTGTTCCTTGGTAGTCCTTTGTATTTTAAATTTACTTCTTACTTCGTACACTCTCAATAACAACAGTCAATAGAATTAAACTTCCTCCCCAAAAAGTGCGCATTGTAGGTGTTTCCTGAAGAAAAAAGAAGGCTAATATAATTCCGAAAATAGGTTGTAAACTACTGATGATACTTGCGGTAGATGCAGAAAAGAATTTCAATGAATACAGCATTAAACTATGCCCAATTGCTGTGGTTAAAAACGCCAATAAAAGAAGATAAGGAAACTGACTCTTAAAACCAGATATGTCCATAAAAAACAAAGTTGGTAGTAGTAAAATTGTAATAATTACGGTTTGATAAAACATCAACATTGTACCATTATACTTTGCAACATGTTGTTTTAAAATTAGTATTCTTACTGCGTAACAAAATGCAGAAAAAACCCCAAAAAGAATTCCTTTTACTTGTGTGCTTTCGATATTAAATTCTGGTGTTAAAATAAATAAACCTGTCAAAACCATTAATCCTAACAGGATGTAGATAGGATCAAATTTTACCTTTAAAAATAACGGTTCTAATAAAGCTATAATAATGGGGAAGGTATATAAAGATAAAACACCTAAAGCTACATTTGATAATTTTAAAGCATAAAAATAAGTAACCCAATGCACTGCCATTAAGAGACCGCTTATGAAAAAAGGTTTGTAATCTTTAGGTGATTTTATTGTTAAGTCTATTTTTTTGTATTTGCAATATAGATATAGTAGCACCATAGCAATGGCAGCTCTAAACCAAATAATTACTTCTGTAGGCATGGCAATATACCTACCTAAAACGCCAGAAGTACTTATAAATAATGTAGCTAAAAGTAATCCAGAAATATTTTTTAAGTGCGCGTTTTCCATCAAATTTTATTCAGAACATGTAGCGCTGTTTTTACAGAATCAATTCTTATAAAAGTGATTAATAAACGCAAACCGTTTTTAGTTTCTTTCTCTTTCATTACACAGCTTTTACCATTGTTTTTTACATACTGTAGCATCTTAGAAAAAGCTTGTGTTTGGTAGAAATCGCTTTGTTGGTTCGCAACAAAATAACCAAGCATTCTTTTTTGTTTTAGAATGATTTTTTCTAAACCCAGTTCTTTTGCCAACCACTTTATACGCACAGAATCTAAAAGATCGCAAACTTCTGTAGGTATTTCTCCAAATCTGTCAATAATTTCAGTTTCAAAAACGAGTAATTCCTCTTCTTTTTGTAGCGTTCCTAATTTATTATATAAAGCCAATCGTTCTGTAATAGAATTGATATAATCATCTGGAAATAGAATTTCAAAATCGGTATCTATGGTTACTTCTTTTACAAATTCTTTTGGTTTGTTAGTATCTGTTGGATATAAATCTTTAAACTCGTTTTCTTTTAATTCGTCAATAGCTTCTTGTAATATTTTTTGATATGTATCAAATCCAATATCATTTATAAAACCACTTTGTTCGCCACCCAATAAATCTCCTGCACCACGAATTTCTAAATCTTTCATAGCAATATTAATTCCGCTTCCTAAGTCAGAAAACAACACCAATGCCTCAATACGTTTTCTGGC
>JBLHGY010000004.1:0-46413 GCA_047616665.1 Polaribacter sp. | reverse complement strand
AAAAATAGATTATATTCATAACAATCCAATAGCAAGTGGTTTTGTAGTAAATCCAGAAGATTGGAAATACTCAAGTGCAAGAAATTTTCAAGATGATACTACTATTTTAGAAATAGACGATACAGGTCTTATAGAGTAGTTTTTTTATGCAAGTTGTTTTTATATATCTTTTTGAAACACAAAAGCTTTTAACATTGCTTTTACGCTTGTAATATTCTCATCATTTAACTGTTGTTCTTTATCGCAGACGAATTAGAAGATCTTTATTATTCTTTTGAAACTGATAAATACCAAGAAGAATACCACAAATACACGCTAAAAAGAGCCAAAGTAATTATAGGTTTAATGATGTATCAAGGTTTAAACACAGCAGATTTAGGGAATTTACAAATAGAACATTTACAACTCTCAAAAGGGAAAATATATGTTCCAAGTACAACAAGAAGTAACGCCAGGAAATTAGAGTTAAAACCTTGGCAAATAATGGAATATATAGCATATCAAGACGAAATTCGCCCAATAATACAAGACAAAATACAAAACAACAGCGAACTACTTTTTAATAGCAATGCACGTTTTAACTCAATTATTTATCACATTTTTAAGAAGCTAAAAAAGTACAATCAGAAAGTAGAAAATATAAAACAGATTAGAACAAGTGTAATTGCAAATTGGTTAGGAAACTACAATTTAAGAAAGGTTCAATATTTTGCAGTACACAGATATATTAGTTCTACAGAAAGATATTTACAAGATGATTTAGGAAACTTGCACGAAATCGTAAACAACTTCCATCCGATAAATTAAATATTGAATAAAAAGTACTTAATGAAGTACTTTTTATTATCTTTGTGCTATGGAAACAGTAAATTATACAGACTTTCGTTCAAATCTAAAGCATTGGTTCGATAAAGTAGTCAACGATGTAAGCGATATCATTATCAAGCGTAAGAGCGGTAAAGACCTCGTTTTAATATCATTGGACGAATACAACTCATTAAAAGAAACTACCTATTTGCTAACAGGAAAAAACAGAGATATTTTATTAAACGCTATCAAGGAACTTGAAGCAGGTAAAGGTGTTCAAAAAGACTTAATAGAATAGATGAAATTAACTTGGTCTACTTCTTCTTGGGAAGATTATTTGTATTGGCAGAAAGTCGATAAGAAAATAGTAAAACGAATTAACGAACTTATTAAAAGTTGTATGCGAACACCTTTTGAGGGCATCGGAAAACCTGAATCTTTAAAAGGAGATTTGCAAGGTTATTGGTCAAGACGAATCACATCAGAACATCGATTGGTTTACAAGTATGATAATGACCAAATCTTGATAGCAGCTTGTCGCTATCATTATGGAAAATAAATCCCCCACAAGATAAAAGCCAGATTATTACCGAAAAAGGCAACAAACCGCCGTCTTTTATCTAGCTCCGCTTGCCACCACTTCTATGGTTTTTAAGTCACGCTTTTTGCAGCCACTTCTACCCTAGCAATAAGTACTTTAATTATTTGCTACGCAATCCAACGCTCCTAATTTGCATAAAAATAACTGCACAAAAAGACAGCAAGCAAAAGCTTGCCTTACTTATTTACTTGTTTTTTTATACAACTCGTGCCAGTATTATGAAGAACAAGACATTATGAGAAAATTTCCCTTATAAATGAAAAACTCGTTAAGATACAAGACTTATTTATCGACGGCCAAATGGATAGATTTGAATATTCACAAGCTAAAAAAAGATATCAGGATATTCTTGATGAACTTCAGTGTTTAGAAAACAATCAAAATAAAAAGAAAGAGATTTTTGATACCTATAAAAAAGGGCTTTCAAACTTGCAAAATTTTGATAAACAATATATTAATAGCGATATACACAATAAAAGACTCCTTACCGGTTTGATATTTACAAATAAATTCGGTTTTCAAAATAAAAAAGTTCAAACCGCTGATATCAATCCGCTGCTTTTGAAAATATCCAGTATTAATAAGGGTTTTGACAAAAATAAAAAACGAGACAATCCTTGTATTAAGAATTTGTCCCGTTTAGTGACCTCGACTATCAAAAGTTCTAACTTTTTGGATGATATTAAGCAACTATTAAATTCGTGAAAGCTCCAATTATATAAACAAAAACAACACTCAAACACAAAATACACTTAAGTCTTGTTTAGTAGATAACTCATTCGAAATATCGAACATTAGTTTTACTCCAAGAGATTTTGAGTTGACAATTCAACTGATAGAGTTTATTACAAAAAAGAAATTATAAAAGGTTCTGTGAATAACACATTTTTTTATTGCTTGTGTTGTTGGACACAGATATTTTTTATTCTGTTTTGAATAAAGATTTAAAACTTGACCAGTTAAAATACATTAATAAAACATTCAATGTAGCGGCAAATAATGCTACTTCAATACCATTAGAATCTAAAATTATACGATATAAAACTATGTTTACTGATATAATAGCAGCAAAAATTAAAGCTAAACCCTTCCATTTGTTTGCCAATAGCAATATTCCTGCAGCCACTTCAGTAAATCCAACCAAAGGCCACATATATCCAGTATTTATTAATGCTTCTATAAATGCATCTGGTGGCGGAGTAGGTAAAAAGTAAAAAAAATTATTCAGGCCAATTACAGAAAAAAGAAGACCAAGAAGTATGCGTAAAACTAACATTAATTTTGATTTCATTGTGAATAGTGTTTTTATGTTTATAATTGGGGAATTTAAAACTTAAAGGAAGGAATCCTTTTGACATTTGTCAAAAAATCTATTTTCTAATTCGGCTTAATGTTTCTTGTGTTATTCCAAGGTAGGAAGCGATCATTCCTAAAGGTACGTTTTGAATTACTTTAGGACGATTTTGTAACAACATTTCATAGCGCTCTTTAGCTGAGTAAAACATCATATCATCAAATCTTTGTTCCATAACGGAAATACCATAGTTTGCAAATAGTCTTACTGCCCTACTTAATTCTTGATTCATTTCGAACAATGATTGTAGCCTATTGTATTCAAATTCCCATAAAACAGACTCCTCAATAGTCTCTACAATTTTATTGCTTGGTTTTTGCATAAAAAAAAATAACCAATAAAAACAACTCACTCTCTCCGCTCTTTTTAATCATCTCTTGTTTAGATAATAATGATAACAACGACACTAATTCTGAAAATCCATTGAATAGAAAATAGTCTGGAGACTTCAATGAAACTAAAGAATTATCATATTAAAAACAACTGTATATAATTTAAATTATAGTCTGTATACCCTAATATAAAAAGCGCCCCAATCTTCTTTATCCTTATTAGTAAACCAAGCACTCATATTTGTTTTACCCTGGGTAAAATTACCTTCAAAAACAATTGAATTAGCATCTTTATTTACTTTTTTCTCTTGTTTCCAAGCTCCAATTTGGACTCCACCTTCTGTAAAATTCATACTTCTACCTTCGCTAATTTCTTCTGTTGCTAATGTTGCAGGTCTTCCTTTTACGACATCATTTATTGCTAAACCCGACTCAAAAGGCCATCTGCTAATTTCTATTTGATATTTTCCTGTTTGTTCAAATTCTACTGTAAAATTTCCTCCCATAGGATTCTTTTTAGCCTCTCTAATAAAATCTTGATTCCAAGGAATTTTAGAATCGTGAATATGAGTATCATGACAAGTTAATTCAATAGGATTTTGATGATCTGAACCTAAAACAATTACTGGAAACTGGTTGAATTTCGTTGAAACTGAACTCCACCATTCATCATAATAACCTCTCATTTTTGCGACAAGAGTAGGATTTTGTTTTGCAATATTATTTCCCTGCGCAGGATCTTTGGCAATATCATATAGTTCTTGACCATTTACTAATCTCATTTTATCACTCATTACAGCACTTTTTCTCCATTTTATGGGTGTTTGCACTCTTTGTGAATCTGTAATTACATATTCTCTGTTAATCGTTTTTTTATCACCTAAAATAACAGATGACATATCTGAACCATCAATCTTTAAATTTGGTAAATCAATATTACAAAGTGCTGTTAATGTTGGTAAAACATCAATATGCGCTGCCAATTCATTTATGTCTTTTCCTCCTTTAATATTCATATCAGGATAAGAAATGAAAAAAGGAACTCTATGACCTCCATCATATTCGCTATTTTTTGTACCTCTCATTCCTGCATTAAACCCATGTAATTTTCCTTTAACAGTTTTATAACCAGATGCAGTTCCATTATCAGTCATAAAGATAACAATGGTATTATCATCAATTTTTAAATCTTTTAATTTTTGTTGGAGCTTTGCGAAATTATCGTCCACATTTGTAATCATTCCGTAGAAAATTTTTTGAAATTCTGGAATGTCTAAATCTTTGTATTTGTTGTAATATTCTTCTGGAACGTTGTAAGGTAAGTGCGGAGCATTTGTTGAAATATAGGCAAAAAAAGGCTCGTCTTTCTTTTCTTCAATATACTTTATAGCTTCATCAAACCAAACATCGGTACAATAACCTTTGTATCGTTTTGGCTTTCCATTTTCAAGATAAACATCGTCAAAATAATCATTATTCCAATAATCTGGCGTTTGCCCAACACCTCCTCCTCCATGAGCAACTGTGTATTGAAAACCTTTATCTTGTGGTCTAGATGGATACGTATCCCCCAAATGCCATTTACCAAACATAGCAGTTTCGTAACCGTTATTTTTAAAAACTTCTGCTATAGTAACTTCCTCTTTTCTAAGGATAGAAACACCACCAATGGTATGCCAAACACCAACTCTATTTGCGTATTTACCTGTCATTAGTCCAGATCTTGATGGTGCACAAGTTGGCCCTACATGAAAATCTGTTAACCTTACAGATTCTTTATAAAACTTATCTAAAGCTGGAGTTTTTACAAGTGGGTTTCCATGCGCAGCAAGATCTCCATAACCCTGATCGTCTGTAATAACAATAATGACATTAGGTTGTTTTTTTGATTTAGTTTTTGATGGAACTTTTGATTGTGCTTTGCAGGATAAAATAAGTCCTAAAAAAACAAGTACTGCTAAAATTATTTTTTTCATTTATAAATATTTTATATATTGATATTCTATTGTTATGTTAATTAATTCTTTAGATTTATTCTGGAAGTTCTCTTTTCCAATATATCCAAGTCAGTTTTAAATCTCTCACTATTTCTTGGTTTTCTTTTGATTTATCAAAATCTTCAAAGGGATCTTTAGTGATGTTATACAATTCTATTCTTTCAATTTTATCATTAAATAAGAGCTTCCAGTCTCCTTTTCTAACGGCACCTTCTGCCCAATGATTTGTATTTATATTTGGAAAACGCCATTCCCAAAATAGTGGTTTTTTTCTTTTAAAATCTTTGTTTTCTAAAATTGAAGCGATGTTTTCTCCATCAATATTATAATCTTTTGGAACTTCTATTTTTGCTAATGCTGCAAACATTGGTAATAAATCTACTGTAGAGAGTACACTTGTAGAATCTATAATATTTTGTTTAACGTGGTTTTTCCATTTTACTATAAAAGGAACAACAACTCCACCTTGTAAAATATCAACTTTTCTACCCTTTAAACCAGCTGTAGAACCTGCTTCTTTTGAAGGACCATAATTTGCAGGCCCATTATCGCTAGAAAAAATGATTAACGTATTTTCGTCTAAACCAGATTTTTCTATATATTCTAATAAGCGCCCTACATGATAATCTGCATCTTTTAAAACTGCATAATACATTTCTTTGCTTGGAGATAATCCATTAAAGGGTTCTTTTTGTGCTGAAGATGGCCAAAGTGGCGTATGAGGATCTTTTAACCATAAATTTATAAATAATGGTTTATCGTCTTTACTTCTTTTTATAAAATCGATGGTTTCATCAACAACAATTCTGCTAGAACTTTGTACCCATAAAGTATCATCATCCATATATCTTGTAGATTCCCATTTCTGGTCACCTTTCCAAGTAGGTCCATTTCCATTCCAAACTCTAGTTTCATCATAACCATATTCTTTTGATTCTGGTGCAGTTGGATCTCCATGAGGTTTGCCACCACCACCTAAATGCCACTTCCCAAAATGAGCAGTTTTATAACCTGCTTCTTGCATTAATTTCGGCAAATAAATAGGTAAAGAATCATTTAGATAATTTGGCATATTTCGTTTTGCATTCATTTCGTTAGCTGCAAAATGTGCATGAACTTGATGTCTTGCAGGAAAATGGCCAGTTAAAACTGATGATCTACTTGGAGAACAAACGCCACTTGTAACATGAAACTGTGTAAATCTTGTTCCTTCAAAAGCCATTTTATCTAGAAATGGAGTTTGCACTTCTTTATTTCCGTACACTCCTAAATCTCCATAACCCCAATCATCAGCAAAAATAAAAATGATGTTTGGACGAGATGCTTCTTTACTTTTTTTTACAGTTTTACAAGAAAAAAAAATACTTAATCCAATTATAAAAACTGTGATTAAGTATTTGTTATTAATTCTTTCTTTTATCAAAATATGGAGCTTTTTAAAGAGCAATTAAAAATACTATTTTTTCCAGTCTATTTTAGAAGTTTTATTTTCTAAATCAACCCAAACATCTGCATGTTCATATTTTCTAGTTAATACCCAACCATTTGTTTGCATTTCATTTAATGGTTTACCTAATGGTTTGTCAAATTCTGGATACCATTCTAAACCTCCCATATCTAGGCGATACCCCCAATTATAAATAAAATAAGCGTGTTCTTGCGCACCAACTAAAAAGGATGCTAAAGGAAATTGTATATTAGTTGCTGCAATTTTTCGTTTTTCTTTGTATGACTTTGCCATTGCTTCTTTATCAACCCATGCAAATCCTGGCCAAGCTTTAAAAATAACAATTTTTCCAGATTTACCCGCTTTTTCCATTTCCTGCACATCTAATAACATACTTTCTTTGGTTTTACTATTAAAATGACCAAAATGCTCAATCATAATAGCATCTGTATTTGCTGGAAAATTATTACCTGTACTTCTATTATGCGTAGATCTTATTCCATTATAAACCAATAATTTATCACCCCCTATTCTTTCTCGGGTTTCTTTGATTAAATCTTTTAAACCTTGTTCTATAGCATCGTATTTTTCTTTACCCCATTGTTTTTTGTTAGATGGTGCTAATACTTGTAATAAAGCGTCAAAGAAGACACCATCTATATATTTGCTAGCTACATTTTTTTCTGCAACGTCTATCCACCATTTTCTAACCGCTGGATTCGATAAATCGTAACGCTTTATTCTTCCTCTTTTTAAATCTAAAGTTCCGTCTGCATTTTTTAACCACCAATCAGGATTTTCTTCATATTCTTTATGCGCCTGATACATCGAATAATCTAAAAAAGCATTCCAATAAAAAATGATTTTTAAGTCATTATTATACTTTTTTAAAACCTTTGCATCTCTTAAAATGGCCTCCTCAGAAAATTTATATTTTGGAAAGCCGTGTGCTTTTTCTAGCACCACAAAATTGGTTTTACTCGCAATAAATTTAGCTTCATTTGTTGTTAATAAATTTCCTTTTTTACCAAAATGATATGCTACTGAAACTTTGTCCCAACTAAATTTTGGATAATGTTTTTGTCCAAAAGTAACTTGAGATAAAACAATAATCGCAATAAAAATTTTAATTTTCTTCATTAGATAGATGATTAAATAGGTCTAAATACTATTGATTTTAAGCTTGATGTTTTTGGATTTCCTTCTACTAAAGAAGTTTTTATAATATGATTTCCTGATGTTTTGAATTCTATAATTCCCATTCTTCTATAATCATATTTATTGGTAGCTGCTTGTTGATTTTGAACCATTACACCTTCATCAGTTGTAGTTTTCCAAACTAATCTTCCATCTCCTTTATGTTCCACATCTAAATAATAATAACCTGGTTTTTGTACATTAATTTCCCAAGTTACTTCTCCATTTTTCTCCCAGTTACTAGCTTGATTTGCGTGTTTCCATTCACCAAATTTTTCCATCCATCTTACATTCTTTTGCTCTGCATTTGTCGCTTTTCCAAATTCAGTTAATAATCTTACATCTGTATTTGGATAAATACCTAAATTGGTTTTTACTGAAGGTTTTTCATCTTTATCTATTTCAACTTCAATAACAGCAATTAAATCTTTAGGAGTTTCAAAGGGAACATCAATAACATGCCAACCGTTTTCCATTTTATATTTTAATTTGCATTTCTTTTTTCCGTCTAATAAATTAATTTTCTTAATTTTTGCACTTAATCCTGGTAGATATAATTTACCGTCTTTTGGCCAATTAAAAACTGCTAAAAATAGTTTATTATCTTTTGTAGTAACGTCTCCCCATGGAAGTGCGTACCCCCAAGGAGATCTACCTGCACCATACACAACTTGTGGATATTTTTTTAACCAAATACCAGCTTCTTCTAAAAATTCTGCTCCAATTGAAGGAACAGTTCCTTGTGCATTTGGACCAACATTAAATAAATAAGAACCACCTCTACCTACAGTTTCTATTAATCTGGCTAAAATTACTTTAGGTGATTTAAAATTATTATCATACCAAGCGTAAGACCAAGAATCATTATTTGTATCACAAGTTTCCCATAACCCAGCAACATTTCTGGTTGGCACTTCCATATCACCAATACTTGCGTAATCTCCCATTCCATAACCAACTCTACTGCACATCATTGCTTTTGGTTGTAATTCCCTGACCATATTTGCTAATTCTACTACATATTCTTTTGGCATATCTCCGGGAGTGTCAAACCAAACAAAATCAATTTGACCATAATTTGTGCAGATTTCCTTTACTTGTGGTTTGCATTTATTGTAAAAGTATTCTTTAAAAGATACTTTATTTCCATTTTCATCCGTTTCTGGACCCCTTCCACCTCCTGGAGCTGTCCAATCTTGATTATGAGAATAGTAAAAACCAAAACCTAAACCTAATTCTCTACAAGCTTCAGAAAGCTCGTTCATTGGATCTCTACCAAAAGGAGTTGCATCTACAATATTAAAATCGCTTGCTTTAGAATCAAACATTGCAAAACCTTCATGGTGTTTACTAGTAATAATGATGTATTTCATACCAGCATCTTTTGCCAATTTTGCAATTGCTTTAGCATCAAACTCTGTTGGATTAAAATCTTTTGCAGCTGCCATATAGTCTTTAGGAGGAATATCCGCTACTCGCTTATTCATTAACCACTCTCCAATTCCGTAATAAGTTTTACCTTCCCAAACACCACCTAAATTAGAAAACAAACCCCAATGTATAAACATTCCGAAATTACCTTCGTCAAATAATTTAGCTTTACCACTTATAAAAGCATCACTCATTACTGTGGTTTCTCCCCACATTTCATCCATTCCTTTATCTTTTTCTTGAGAAAAAGAAATGTTTGCTAGCATAGAAAAAACTAACGAGCAGAGAATTATTTTATATGTATTCATTTAATTTATTATTTTATCAATGTCATAGCTGTGCTATAAACAATTCCTTTGTTATTTGTTGTGTTTAAAAAATAAGCAACTGCTTTTTTAGGCAATGTTGCAGTAATTTCGTTTTTAGTTACGTTCGCATCAGTTTCAATCCACGTATAACTTTTGCTTCCCCAATCATCAACATCTGTTGAGTAATATAGATTTGCACTTTTAACATCACCTGAAAAAGAATACGTTAATTTATTGTTTGAATCTAAATTCTTAAGATTTACAGTTTGTGGTTTTTTATCATTCTTAATCACATAATCTGCGAAATCATAAATAGTTTCTGATTCCCAACCTGGCCAATGACCATGTTTCATATTATATTTTACGTAACTATATTTTTCTGAATTAGAAGCTTCAAAAGTTTTAGTAAAACTGTTCATGGTAAAATGAAAATCGTTCGTACCATTTACAAATAAAGTAGGTTGTTTTTGAAAAGGAATATATAATGATGGTTCCCAGTTTTTTAAATAAAATTCTTGTTGTTCTTTAGATAAACGCATCAACATTTTACTATAATGAGGCGTTTCTTGTAAAAACCCACAGCCATACACAGGCACTGAAAAAGCAAAATCGTTGTCTAAACCTGTAATTACATTTGTTAAAATTCCGCCCCAAGAAATGCCAGTGATTCCTATTTTAGTTTCATCTACTTGTGGAAATGATTTTAATAAACTTTTCGCTATTAAAACATCTGCAACTGCATGAAAAAACCACTGATCTTCTAGTTTTTCTGTAACTACATCTTGAAAAAATCTTTGTCTTTGTGGACCAGAAAATTTAAATGTGGGATGTTGTAATTTATCATCTTTATCTTTAATTCTTTCACCAGGAATTTGACCTTCTAAAGCGACTGAAATAGCGATATAACCTCTATCTGTCCATTGTTTTACCCATTGAGGAAAAGCAGTTCCTCCACCTCCGTGAACTAAAACAACAGCAGGTGTTTTTTTGCTTTTATCCATATTTTTAGGCTCTCCATACCAACAGAAAACTTTAGTTGATTTTCCTTTGTAATCTAAACCCTTAAAAAAAAGCCCTTTTATATTGCTTTGAATACTTTGGTTTGAATACGCATCTGTAAACTCAAAACTGGGTGCGTTAAACACGCCTTTCTTTAAAAGTTCGGATGTTATTTTTTTTGGACCTTCAGAAGTATTTATGGTACTTTTTACAACATTAGCGTCAGTTATTTTACAAGCAACACCAAAAACTAGCAATAATAAAATTGCTGCTACTTTAAAATTTGTTTTAAAATACATTTTATTTTTAATAACCTTTATTTTGCAACCAACCATTAATTTCGTTTAGCTCAATTTCTGATTGTGGAATAGGCAGTAACCATTCGTTATCTGGCCAAGCTTGAGTTCCTGAAAATTGAGAAAAACTATTTTTATAATCTGTAGCAGAATCCTGCTGAGCAGTCCATGTTAATGTAATATTTAAAGTTTCTGTGACGAGTTGATTTGTTCTTATTAAATCGAATCTTCTTTTACATTCTGCATTAAATTCCACCCGTCTTTCATTCCATGCTAATGCTCTAAAAGCATCTTGTGATAAGCCTGAAACGTTTGCTAAACCAGCTCTATTTCTAATTCTGTTTAAAGCATTATATGCATCTAAAGAAGGTGAACCATCTGCTTCATTTGCTGCTTCTGCATAAATTAATAAGGCATCTGCAAAACGATATATGATAAAATTGTTGTTTGTATTTCTAAAACTAGTTCCTTCATCACCTAGAAAGTAATTTATATCTACATATTTTCTAAACGTTGGTTGTGATACATAAGTTTTTCCACCAGAAGTTATATATTTTGTCATTAAACTCCAATCTCTTCTTTCATCTCCATCTTCAAAAGCATCATATAAATCTGGTGTTGGAATAAAAGATCCTTGTGCTGGAGGTCTTCCTGGGAATCTCATATCTAAAATCCTGTCATTATTTCCTTGTGCAACAAATGGTCTTATACCAGCAGCTCTTCCCCAATAACCTGTTCCAAATGGAGCTGGACTGCATTCTCTACTTAACCAAGAACCAAAACCTTCTACAGGAACAGCAGCTAACTCAAACATAGACTCTTTAGTAAAAGGGCTAGATTCTGACCAAGCAACACCATAAGCTGGTGTAATATTTTGACCATTTGTTAAAGCTACAGTATTTAAATCGTGAGGTGAATTCTCTATAACTTCTTTTGCTTTGTCTCTTGCTAAAGCCCAGTTTGAAGGATCTCCTTGAACTAATACACCTTGAGAAGTTCTTCTCCAACCAGCTCTGTTTAAATACACATCTGCTAAAACTACTTTAGCTGTCCATTTTGTAATTCTACCTAAATGCAATGCATCTTTACAAACTGTTTCTGCATATTGTAAATCTGGAATTATAATTTGATTGTAAATTTCATCTACACTACTTCTTGGTTTATTAAAATCTGCTTCTGTACTTACGGCTTCTGTTACGAGAGGCATATTTCCATAAGTTCTTACCAAGTGATAATAATATAAGGCTCTTAAAGCTCTTGCTTCGCCAATAATACTATTTTTTTCATCCTCATCCATTTCTATTTGAGGAACATAAGCAATTACATTATTTGCTCTAGATATTCCTATCCAAAAATTAGAAAACTGCCCAAAGTTTTCAAACCATGAATTTGTTGAACTTACAGTATGTGTTAAAAAGTCGTTATATAAATTACCTTGTGTTCTACTTGTAACATCATCCGTTCCTAGATCTATTACTGGCCAAAACCTACCATAAGTTGAGTTTGATGAACCATCACTAAAGTTTTCATAAATACCATCACAAGCAGTACGTGCATCTGAAGCTGTTTTATAAAAGTTAGTAGTAGATATAAATGTTGGTGGATCTTCTTTTAAATAATCTTCACAAGAAATTGCTATGATTGATAATAACAATAAACCTAATATATTTTTGATGTTCATGATTTTATATTTGTTTGTTTTCATGATTTTTTAAAATTTTAATTTTAAACCCATTCTAATACTTCTAGCTATTGGATAACCTCCATTATCATGACCTAATGCTAATGTATTAGATCCTGTAAGTGATACATCAGGATTAAAACCTGAGTAATTTGTCCAAACATGTAAGTTTGTACCAGATACAAATACATTTAGTTGTGATAGATTTAATTTATCTAATACTACTTTACCAAAATTGTATCCAAGAGTTACGTTTTGTAATCTTACAAAAGAGGCATCTTCTACATATCTATCACTAAATCTAAATGGACTTGCTCCACTGTTTAATGCATTTAAACGAGGATAAACATTATTGCTATTTATTGGTGTCCAAGCATTTAAAACTGTATTTAATTGTTGTGCTGCATCAAAAGCTAATAATTGGAAATTAGCTACATTAACTAAATCTTGTCCTAATTGACCATCTATAAATAAACCAAATTCAAAATTACCGTAAGTAAAATTACTATTGATACCGAAAGATATATCTGGTTGCGCAGTACCAATTACTCTTTTATCTTCTTCATTTAATTCTCCATCTCCATTATCGTTATAAAGTTGCTCTCCTGGTTGATGTCTTGTTGAATTTATTGGTAAACCTCTATTAAAATCATTTACAAAAGTATAAGTAGCAGAAGGATCAGCTTCGTATAATGCTATTTGATCTGCTCTTGATAAATTTTGGAATTCTACAAAATCATTAAATTGAGCAATTCCCGCTGTTTTATATCCGAAGAAAGCTCCAACTTCTTCACCAACAATTAATCTTTGTGTTCCACCAGCAATCCAACCTTGGTTGTAACCACTATTTGCATTATTAAAAGTTAACGATGTTATTTTTGTTTTCCCTGTACTAGCATTAACTCCTAAATTCCAAGAAATATAATCTGTACTTATAATATCGCCATTCAAAGAAAGTTCATAACCATAAGATTCTAAGCTACCAAAATTTTGAAAAAAGTTTCTAAAACCAGATATAATTGTTATTTGATTATTGAATAATAAATCGTCTGTAGTTTTTGAGTAATAATCAAAGGTTCCATTGAATCTATTGTTGAAAAAACCGAAATCTACTCCTGCATCAAATTGTGCAGTTGTTTCCCAACTTAAATTTGCATTTGGCAGTTGGCTATTAAAATAGATTGTACTTAAACTTTCACCTCCACTTCCATCAGCAAAACCAACTTGATCACTTTGTAATTGGCTTAATGATTGGTAAGGTTGTATTACTTGATTCCCTGAAAGACCATAACTAAGACGCAATTTTAAATTTGAGATTGACTCTATATCTCTAATAAATTTTTCTCTCGATAATTTATAAGCTACTGCAGCTGCTGGAAAAAATGCCCATTTATTATTTTCTGCAAATCTAGAAGAACCATCATAACGTCCTGTTAAAGTTACTAAAAACTTATTTTGGTAGTTGTAATTTACTCTCCCAAAAAATGATACTAATTTAGAATTTTGATACGATACAATGTCAGGATCATTAAAAGTAGCACTTCCTGGATCAAAATAAGTTAATAAATCATTCGCAAAACCGTGATTTGAAGTTCTTAACATTTCAAATTCAAAAGACTCTGTTGATTGACCTAATACTCCAGAAATATTGTGTTTTCCGAATCGTTTTTTAAATTCGAAAGTATTGGTATTTGTAAATAACGTTACTCTAATATCTGATGTTTTAGCCCAACCTCTTCTACTAAATGCTGCTGGAAAAATATTTTTTTGATAAAAACGCTGAGCAGTAGATCTATTTTGATAGGTTATAACACTTTTAAATTCAAAATCTTTAGAAAAGTTATATGTTCCAAAAGCATTTACTAGATATTGAGAAATTTTATTATTAAAATCATTTCCTTCTAAAGCTAATGTTGGTGTGTACACCTCAACTCCATCATCTGTAGAAAGTGCATCTAAACCTACAAAAGAAGGTGTTCTTATAGCTCTTTGTATAATACTATTTAAACCAGCTGTATTTGTAAAATTTGTACTAGTACTTTGCTGATCTGAATCTATAAGCGCATAGTAGGTTCTTGTACCTATTTTTATTTTATCAGAAATATTAGCATCTAAATTAATTCTGCTAGAAATTCTTGTAAAATCTGTTTTTTCTACAATTCCTTTCGCATTTAAAAGATTCGTAGAAACTAAATATCTAATATCTTTATTACCACCACTAAAATTTACATTTGTGTTAGATGTATTACCAGTTCTAAAAACAGCTTTTTGCCAATTTGTTGATCTAAATAAACCTGCTCTTGCAGAATCTTGTTTTTGTTGACTATATAGATTTGTATTCCCTGAATTTAAATTTGCTTGATTTCTTGTTAACCAAAATTCATTAGAATCTAATACTGGTAAAGTTCTTATATTTTGATTGATACTATAATCATGATCTATGTAAATAACACCTTTACCTATTTCACCTGTTTTAGTTGTAATTAAAATAACACCATTTGCCCCACGTGAACCATAAATAGCTGTTGCAGAAGCGTCTTTTAAAATTTCTATTGATTGTATGTCTGCAGGATTTATCATAGATAAAGGACTAATACTTCCAGAAGCTTCATCTTCGCTGTTTAAAGAGCCAGCACTAGAATTATTAATTGGTGTACCATCTACAACATATAAAGGTTCACTACCATTTAATGAGTTAATACCTCTAATTTTTATATTTGCTCCAGCTCCTGGCATTCCAGAACTTTGAGTTACTATAACACCTGCTGCTTTACCTGCTAATGCTTGTTCTATAGAAACTGCTCCAGAATTTGTAATATCTTTTTCTTTTATTGATGATACAGCACCTGTTAAGTCTCCTTTTTTTACTTTACCATAACCAACTACTACTATTTCATCTAAACTCTGAGTATCAGGTTTCATTTTAATAGTAAAGTTTGTTTGCAAGCCAACCGTTAATTTTTGATCTACAAAACCAATATAAGAAACAACAAGTTTTGATGATTCATTTGGCACAGTAATAGAAAAAACTCCATCAAAATCTGCAATGGTTCCAGTTTTAGTTCCTTCAATAAAAACACTTGTATTTCCAAGTAGGTTTCCTTCGCTGTCATAAACAGTTCCTGTTACCTTTATCTCTTGTGAGAAAACAAAAGTGGAACATACAAGGAGACAAATCGTATAAAAAATTTTCATAATTTTGGTTGAATAAGATTTATGTTGAATTTTGTTTGGTAAAAATATACTTTTATCAATACCGAGCGCTTCTCATTTAAAGCCATTATTTGCTCTATTCTTGTAAAATTAGTTTTTTACTATAATTTTTCTGACACCATTAATAGAAGCATAATAAACTCCTTTTGCTAATGATGATATATCTATTGCTATTTTTAATTCATTTTTATTTACAATAATTTTGACATCCATAAGTTGTCCTATTTGGTTATATACTTTTATATCTTTCCATATTATAGATTCTAATTTTTCTATAAAAACTCTTGAAGATGATGGATTGGGATATAACTTAATTTTTTTTTTATTTAAATCTTTTACGCTTAAAGTAGCAGGATTTATATCTGTTTGATTGGAAGAATATCCTAATAATTGTATTGATTTTAGTTTACCATCATAAGGTCTTAAAGAAAAGAAATAAGGATTGTAAGAAATTCTAGAATCTCCATTTGTTGCTTGAATTAAAAATACTGGAAAACTATTTGAATATGGAGTTTCTTTTACTTCAAAATTACTTTCTTGCTGGGTTACTTCATCTGCCTTAAATACTCCGTTATCTGCAGAAATTGCATAGTAAATTACTTGAGCATTATTTTCAGAAAAATCTACTCTTTCTGTTTTAGCAGCACTTACCAAACCTTTGGTTTGAATTTTATTTGCAATAGATGATAGATTTGAATCAATCAAAATAAAGTATCTACCTCGCGTAGACTTGGCATCTTCTAAATTCCAATGATTTGCACCAGCGGCTAAAAGTCTGCTAGAAAATATATGTGTATCTCTAATTTCGTTTGGCCCCAAAGCAGAACCATATCTAAAATCACTATAACCTAAAGTTTCCTTTGGAAAAACAAAAGCTAAACTAGCGCCATTTCCAGTTGGATGACTGGATACAGCAAACCAACCATTGGTTTCTGTATTTCTAACAGTAACAGCATTACCCCAATCTGTTAAACTTATTGCAGAATATGTATTATCAGGATTTGATAAAAACGAATAAGCTAAAGAAGATTTTCTAATACCAATAAAAGGCACATTAAAAAAACGGGTTTCTCTTGTTTGGTGATGATTTGTCATTAAAAAATCTACCTGAATAATACCATTACCTAAGTTTTTATATTTTGTGTAAAATAAAGTTGCTGGTTTAAAAATATCTTGATGACAAGGATTACAATCTGACCGACCATCATACACGTAACTAGGATCTTCACTTTGCGCCCAATTTACAGATGTAAACTCTTGTTTTTCTGAATCATAATTAGAAGCAACTACTGGAGAGTAAAAAGGTTTTTCTGTATGATCGCTACTTCTATGTGCATTATTATTTAAATAAGAACCTGCTTGATGCATGTTCCTGTTTTGAACTTTTTCTACACCATTTTCTGTAATTTTATCATTTTGATCAGAATTTACCAATTGCCAAACTTCATCAACCCATGGTGCCCAATTTCCTTTTTCTGAAAGAATTTTTCCATCGACAATACTTGGAGTTGAGGCATTTACTACACTGCCATTATTGTCGTATTTTTGCCTCCATTGTGGAGGAATAGCTTCACCAAAAGTACTTTTAAATGAATATACTTGCGCTCCTTTACCCAATCTTAATTCAAAAGATTTATTAGTATTTGTAGGATGCGTATATTTCATCATATTTAAAAAAACCTGACTTTCATCCCAATCTATTTCCCAATGAGAGCCAGAATTACTATAATCAGTTGAAAATTCAAAAGATCCGTTTGCATCTGTTGCTATTTCTTGCTCAGAAAAAACAGAGAATAGCCCTTTTGGGCTATTTTGTGAAATAAGTTGAGGTGTTACTAGAAATAAAGTAATATAAAGAGCTGTTTTTTTAATCATTTTTTAAGTATGAATATTACTCTTTTATGAATTTGAAAACTTTTTTTCCTGAATCAAAAGTAGCTTCTGCGAAATAAATTCCTTTAGAAAGACTAGATACGTTATAATTAGAATTTTTAGAATTATAGCTCAATACAGTTTTACCAGTAATTGTATAAACTCTTAAAGCGTTTGCTTCTTTACTTAATGAAAGTTGTCTATTTACGGGGTTTCCTAGAAGTTTTAATCCGCTCTCTGAAGTAATATTTTCTATAGATAAAACTGCTGCTGTAGGCGCTTGAAAAGCATCTAAATAAAATATAGTATTTACAGCTTCTGGAGTTGCATCACCAAAATTAAAAAAGATAAGCATGTCATTATACATATTATCTGCTTCTGGATTCCCAGCTAAAGTGGCTAAATCTACTTCTATTTCATTCCAAATATTTGGAATAACGCTAATTGTTGGTTTACTAACTTGTGTTGCTCCTAAATCATCTTTTCTTAAAAAGAACCTAACATTTGTTGGCACTCCAATTTTACATTCAGGAAAAATTCTAAATTTAACTTTACCTCCTGTTGTATAGTTTATTGGATCTATTTTAAATTTTAAATACGGATTTACAGCATCTCCTCTTGTAATTTTCATTACTGTTGGGCTATCATTACCATCTATAGACGGTGTTGCAACATTTTCTTCTGCAACAAGATCTACTTGTTCATAAGATTTATTAATTTCATTAGGACTGTAATTAGCAATCCAAGAATTACCTGTTAACAAATCTGCAATTTCATCTGTAAGATTTGGATCTGTACTAAATGCTAAATCATCTATTAAAAAATCGTCATTAGTAGGTGTTGTTGCTCCATTAGCATTATTAATTACAAATAGGAAAGCATTATAGCCTCCAGCAGTTATAACTGCTTCACTTGCTCCAGTTAAACTAGCTGTTCCACTTTCTGTTTGCCAAGATCCACCAACTTTATCAAATAATTTAAGTTGAATAAAGTTTCCTGCAGATACACCAACAGATTTATTAAAAAGCCTTACAATAGTTCTACCTGAACCACTATCAATAGTTCCTCCGTTTTCAGTATAATATCTAAATTTCCAATCGATATTATCTGCTGATGTTGAAGATGTTACTGGGATTGTGTAGGGTAAATTAAAAAAAACAGAAGCATTCTTTGCATTCGGAGAAAATTGTGTAACGTTAGGATTATTTGTATCTGTTGCATCTGGATTAGCTACAGGTATTGTAGTATCTACCAATGCAGCATTTCCTCCAAAAGCTAAAGTTTTACAATCATCATAATCATGAACAGTAAATAATGTTTGTGCACCTGTTGTTGTTAAAACAGCAAAAGCAAGTGTAGTAAGTAGTTTTGTATTCATATTTATTTTATTTAAAAATTATGTGTTTATTTTATTCTTCTTTTTTTACTCTAGATGCTTTTAAAATTTCAAAACCTCTTTTTCTTCCAAACTCTTTTACAATAGATTGCGAAAAAGCTTTGCTTACTTTTGTTTTTTTATCATTTAATTCTGGCTGATCTTTAAATTTTTTAGCAACCTCCCAAAAACTTATTGTGTGCGTTTTTTTAAGCTCATAAATTTTATCTTTTTCTTCTTTAGATAATTTTATATTATTCTCTATTCTTTCTATGTAAGAGGTTACATTTTTTGCAACTCTTTTTTCATAATGATCTTGAGCCCCTATTGTTGTAAAAGCAAAAACTCCTAAAAAAAATAATACTATTTGTTTTTTCATTTTGATTTGATTTTAATTATTCTTTACAAAGAATCCTATTAATTTATGAAATCGTTTTCTTTAATTCACCATTTTGTTGCTGAAAACAGTTGTTTCTATACATAAGCTTTAATGAGACTGCTTACTTAAAGAAAATGATGCTTTAAATTTATTAGTCAATTAAAAACCACAACATTTCTGTTGTGGTTCATTTTATAATTATGAAAGTTTTAAAAACCTGTTCCTAGAGCTTGAGGACTTTGTGCTTGTGCTTTTTGTGGGTTTAAAATCATATAGGTTCCAAGAGCAGTTAAGGCTACATATTTACTATAATTCCCTATTTTTTTAATAGCATCTTTACGTGAAATATCTTCTGCTTCTTTCTTTGTGTTTTTTATATTTTTATTCATGGTGTTTTTTTTGGTTGGTTTATTATTACTCTAAAATTATTCTCTTATTCAATTTACTACTATCATTTTCTAATTGAACAATGTAAACACCTTTAGCTAAATTGGGTAAAGTAATATCTTTTACGCCATCAGATATAAAAGAAGTATTCATAATTTGTTTACCTAGAATATTAAATAATTTGAAATTAGATTTTCCTTGAGATAAGCCAACAATTCTTAAATTAGAATTATTTGTTTTATAGATACTAATATTTTCTAATAAAACATCATCTGAACTTAATGCACTTGATGTCGTGTGTATATAAAAACGACCAATTCCATTTAAGTTTTCTGAAGAAGTAACTTTATAATTACCATTGTTGCTTAACTCTGTAAAAGTATTAGTTAATCTATCTTCTAAATATACTTTAATACCATTAGGTAAGTTTTGAGCATCCGAAGTAAAAGTGATTTCCTTATTTTTAACTGCGTTAACTCCAACAGGAACTACCATATTTTCATAATCTGAATTTGGTAATAATTGTCTCATAAAATCAACTCCCTCACTATCAGTAACTAAATGAGAGTATACACTAAAACTTGAAGGAACTCCAGAAAACGTACCTGCATCTAAACCTCTGTCTAAAGAAGTTGTAGCATTAGAGTTGTACTCAATTTCTGTATTTCTTGTACTTGCACCATCACTTAAAAATAATGTTATTTTTGGGCTACTATTTTTATAAAAAGTAACACCTGTTTGATGGCTTTGTAAAGACTCTGTAATAGTAAAATTATTTACTGTTGAATTCGCTGCATTTACAAAAAATCCTTGACCTGGTGCTATATAATCTGCACTAGGCACAGTAACGTAAGCACTACCATTGTAAACATATACAAATGCATGAGTTCCTGATATACTTGAAGAATTAGCTAATAAAATATCTTCTACTTTTATGTAAGAAGAAAAAGGATTACCAACTAAATTCCAGTTTGTAGAATTTTGATTGATTGTCATCAATAAATCATCAGTTTTAAAACCACCAACAACTGTTAAATCTCCAGCAGAAGCTAACTTAACTGAAAAACCTTTACCTGAGGTCATGATATCATTGGTGTCATCTCCATTTGCATTGTCAAAATCTCCATCAACATAATAAGCCCATCTATCATTCACATTTGCTTGTGTATTATCATAAGGTGCTAAAGCTACATTTTTAGCAGGTGTTGTTCCAGATCCTCCTGGATCTAAAGTATGGTTAGACAAGAAGTCATAAACAGATGCGTTTGTATTTGGTGAAGCTATTAAGTGCCAATTAGTGTCAGTTATTGCTATTTTATGAATTACATTACCTGTTACAGTTCCTGTCGATATTAAACTTGCTCCAGAGTTTACTGTTAAATTTCCTGTACCTTCTAATGTTAAGTTGTTAACCGAAGCTCCTGTTGTTGAGCCAACTACAGGGCTTTTACCTGTTGGAATAGTTACATTAAACAAACCATTTGGTAATGTATCATCACTCCAGTTTGCAGCTGTTCCCCAATCGTTATCAGCAGCACTATTATCAAAAGAAGCTGTAAAAACAGGCATTTGCAATGCATCAATATAGTAAATATCTCCATCTGCTCCAGAATCTACTCCAAAGTCAAATAAAAATAAAGATTGATTATGGTCATTAGCGCCAGTTGTACCATCCATTGAAGCTAAATCAATTTCAATATCATTCCATATCCCAGCTACAAGAGCTCTTTCTTGAGTTGTTCTTTGGGTTGGTACATCATTATCTTTTCTTAAAAAATATCTTAAAACGTTGGTTACAGGAGATTGGCATTCTACATAAACCCTAAATTTAACAGTACCACCTCCAGTATGATCTATGTTTCCATGATTAAACTGTATTAAACTTGTTGTACCAGCACCTCTAGTTACACGTAAAACATTTGGGCTACTATTAGTTGTAGGGTTTGGAGAAGCAACAACATCTAGAGTTGCTCCGGATAAAAGGTAAGGATCAGCTTTAAAATTTCCTTCTCTACTATCATACAACCAAGTATTTCCTGCCAACAAATCTGCTGTAGGATCAGCTATGTTATAATCTTGACTAAAGCTAATATCATCAACAAACAGTGATTCTAAATCTCCACTTGGTACTCCAGCACCATTAGCTGGTAAAATATAAAATGCGTTAAAACCTCCTTTAGCATTAACTCCTGCAATATTAGCTGGATTTAAACCTACAGTACCAGATTCTACTTGCCAAGTTCCACCAGTTTTATTTATTATACCAAGCTGAACTCTATTACTAGCCCCAGCACCCAAAGATCTATTAAACATTCTGATAATCATTCTTCCTTGTCCAGAAGTATTGGATCCAGCACTAGCTGAATAAAAACGAAAACTCCAATCTAAAGTACCTGATGCACTTGCAGGTATACTATAAGGTAAATTAAATTGAATAATAGCACCAGAAGTTGTTGGGTCTATTTCAGAAACATTAACGTTTCCAGCATCAGTAATAGGATTTGCAGCAACAGGATTATAAGAATCAATATTTCCAGTTGAATAAACGTCTAGTAACTTACAATCATCAGGATTATGGACAACAAATTGCGAAAACGCCCCAAAAGATGCAAAAAGCATCACACTAAAAAGTAATTTTTTATTCATAATTTAAAAAGCTAATTATTGATTTTTATTATTGACACAAAGTTAGTTGGAAGTGCGAAAAAAGCTATTTCTCAAATCCACCAATCTTTTGCGCAAACCAATTAAAACCAAATAAATAAAGAAAAACTATCTTTTTAAATATTCTGAAGGAGAAACTCCATGCAGTTTCTTGAAGGAAGTAGAGAAGTAAGAGTTGCTTTCTATACCAATTTGATACATTACCTCTGCAACATTAAAACCGCTATTGCTGTCAAATAATTCTGCTGCACGTTGCAATCTGTAATTTCTAATATATAAGTTTGGTACTTGACCAGTAAGTTGCTTTAGCTTTCTATAAAAATGTGAAGAACTTACACTTATTTCCTTGGCTAATTCTTCTACACCAAAATTTGAATTTGATAGATTGTCTTCCAAAATAATAGCTAACTTCTCTAGAAATAAGATGTCTTTTTTAGACAATTGTAAGTCTTTTTTGTCTTTTGGGGGCAAGCTGTTTTTAGAGAAATATTCTTTAATCTTAATATTATTATCAATTAATTTTTTAAGACGTAGCTCTAAATTTTTTAGTGAAAAGGGTTTACTTATGTATTCATCTGCTCCAAACTCCAAACCTTTTACAACATCTGTATCGCTTTCTAAAGCCGTTAATAGAAGTACTGGTAAATTGCAAGTATCTGGTTCAGATTTAATGCTTTTACATAATTCAAACCCATCCATTTCTGGCATCATTACATCACTTATTACAGTACTAAATTGTGTTTGTTTTATTTTTTCTAAAGCTTCAATACCATTATTGGCAATTGTAATATTATAATTATTAGATAGTGCTGTTTTTAGAAAATTCTGAATATCTATTTCATTTTCTACTACTAAAACTGAATGCTTCTTTTTCATAGGCTCTTCAGTATCTACTATTTCAATTCCTTTTTCTATTTTTAAAGGAAGCCAATTTTTTATAAATGTTTTTTTCTTTTGAATTTCTTTAACATCAATCTGGTCAATATCTTTTGATGGAATATAAACTGTAAATTTGGTTTCTTTATTTAATTCACTTTTTACTTTTATTCTTCCTTTAAATAAATCTATAAGCGATTTACAAAATGCCAAACCAACACCACCTCCACTAACTTTTCCTTCTTCATTGCCTAATTGATAAAAACGTTCAAAAATATTTTCTAAATTTTCTTTAGGAATTCCTTTTCCAGTATCTATAATCTCTACTTTAATGATTTTTTTTTCATCTTTAGTTTTCACATTCGCTTTAATGCTAATGCTTCCTTGATTTGGGGTGTTTTTAAAAGAATTGGATAGTAAATTGAAAAGTATTCTCTCAAATTTTTCAACATCAATAATAATTTCTTCATTTGGTGAGTTTATTTTATAGAAAAAATTAATATTTCTTTCTAAAGCATAATTTTCAAAAGCTTCTGTTGTTGGGTATAGAAATTCACCTAAAGTTAATTTTGTAAAGTTCAATTTTACAAAACCCAGCTCTGCTTGTCTAAATGTTATTAATTGATCTACTAAACTTAATAGCCTCTGTGTATTTCTTTTAAGAATATCTAAAAGTTTAACATTTTTTGGATCTATATTGTTTTCAATAATTCTTTCTAAAGGACCATAAATTAAAGTTAATGGAGTTCTGAATTCATGCGATAAATTCGTAAAATATTTAAATTTTCCTTGATTTATTACCTCAATTCTATCTTTATCTATCTGCTCATAAATTAGTTTCTGTTTTAATTTTTCATGTCTTATAAAATAGTACATCACACTAATTATAATCAGAATAATAAGAATACCGAAAATGGCATAACTCCACCATGTTTTATACCATAAAGGTTTCACTAAAATATGTAAAACTTTAATATTTTCGCTCCAAACTCCATCTCCATTAGCAGCTCTTACTTTTAATTTATACTTTTTAGCAGCGAGGTTTGTGTACGTAATACTTGTTTTACCTTCTTCTGTTTCTACCCAATCTTTATTTAAACCTTCTAATTGATAAGCAAGCCTATTTTTTGATGGAGAACTTGTATGTTCTGCTACTAAATTGAAGGAAATAATAGTTTGTCTTTCAGATATTTCTATACTATCTGTTTCTGATATAGATTTTTTTAATATAACATTATCATTTAAGATATCGCCTCTTTTTAAAGGTTTGTTGTTTACTAATAAAGAGGTTATTAAAACTTCTGGTGGTTTTGTGTTCAATAAGATAGATGCTGGTTTAAAAACAGTTAACCCATTTAAACCGCCAAAATACATATAGTCACTTTTGCCTTTAAAAAATGATTTTTGCCTAAAGTTATTCTGCAATAAACCATCTCTAACATCAAAAATACTAGTGCTAGAATCTATGATATTAAATCTTAAAAGTCCCATATCTGAGCTTATCCAAAGATTTTCTTCTTTGTCAGGTAATATTCCATAGATAGCATCATCTGGTAAAATATCGCTTTTCCTATAATATTTTATGGTTGATGGATTTCCTGTAGAGTCTAGCTCAATTTTATTTAAACCACCACCAAAAGTACCAACCCATAAATTATTATTTTGTTGCAAAAGCGAAAAAACATTATTGTTTGTAATTTTAATATGCTTAGTATTCTCAGTAATTTTTCTCTTAATTTTTATTTCTTTACCATCATAAAAAGTTTGATATACTCCTCTATTTGTTCCGAACCAAAATTGCTGATTTACATCTTTTACAAGGGCTTGAATATTTTCTGCTGAAAAACTTAAATCAGTTTTAACTTTTAGAGTTGGTTTTCGAGCATTTAGATTTTTCCAAGGATTTTTAACAACTACAGCTTGATTTCCACCAAATAGAATTTCATTCTCATTAATTTGTTCAATAATTCTAATGAAACCAAAATTTTTACTTTTTAAATTATCGAAAACAACTTCTTTAAATATGTTTTTTATTGGGTTGTAAACGAAAGCACTTTCATCTGAACCTAGCCAAATAAAGCCTTTTTTATCTTGATAAATAGACCTTATAATATCAGATTTTTTTATAGGAATTTCAGTTTCAATATTCTGAAATTTTAATCTATTTACGTTTTTAGAAGTGATTAAATTTAAACTTCTCGATAGTTTTTTATTATACCCAGAAATCCAAACTTTGCCTGTATTATCTTCTAAAATGGCTGTAATAAGGTTGTCTGGAAGAGATAAGTTATCATAAGGATTGTTGCTGTAAGAATAAAATTGTTTCTGTGAAATATCTAATTTATTAATACCTCCTTGTGCAGTGCCAAACCATAAAACATTAAATTCATCTTGATAAATAGTATTTATTTGATGACTACTAATACTTTTTTTGTTTTTAGATTCGTGTTTAAAATGCTCAAATAAATTAAGCGAAGGATTGTATTTAAAAAGACCATTAGATTTTGTTCCAATCCATAAATTCTTATTATCGTCTTTAAAAATACAATTTACATACACCTTAAAATTAATTTCTTCTCCTTTTACTTTGTTTAATACAAAAGCAGCTCCTTTTTGTAAATTAGAGGAATATAATCCTTCATTTGTACCAATCCAATAAATATTATCATCTTTTAGAATTGTTGTAATTGTCTTTTGATAAAAATCATTAAAATCATTAAAAAGTGTAATTTGAGTTTTTAAATTTTCGTTTTCATTCTTATAAGTAAGTTCCTTTAAACCTTCATTTGTTCCTAAAATTATTGATGATTTATTACATATAGAAAAACTGTTTATCCAAAAATCTCCTAAACTAGAATCAAACTTTAATATATTTTTAGAAACATCAAAAAGACCTTTTTCAATATCAGTAACTTTTAGTCTGTGCAAATTATTTTCTCCAGAAAACCAAATAGAACCCTCTTTATCTTGTGCTATTTTATGAATGTAAAAACGTTCTTTTAAAGAAATAATAAAAAAACGTTCTAAACTAGGTACATAAACGTTTATACCAATATTGGTTCCTATCCAAAGTAAACCATTATTATCATTAAAAAGTGAGGTAATATTGTTACTAGAGATAGTTCCATTACTGTTAGATTTCGTTGCAAATGTTTCAAAATCATACCCATCATATCTTATCAATCCATTTGGGGTTGCATACCACAAAAAACCATATTTATCTTGTTCAATAGCATTTATAGTATTCTGATTAAAACCCTGTTTGTTAGAGAAACGCTCAAAGTTTTGAGAGTTTAAACAAAGGGTATAAGCCAAGCAAAAAATAAATTGTAAGTGCTTAATTTTAATAATCATTTAAAGATTTATTGATAAATATGGCTTAATGTAACCTATTTTTTAGTTTTCTACACTCATAAACTCATGAAGTTTATTCATCATTTCAGTATTTCCGCAGAAAAAAGGGGCTCTTTCATGAATAGAAGTTGGTTTAACTTCTAATGTTCTTTGATGTCCATCTGTAGCTTGACCACCTGCTTCTTCTGCTAAAAAAGCAATTGGATTGCATTCATATAATAATCTCAGCTTTCCTTGCTTATTTATAGTGCTTGAAGGGTACATATAAATACCTCCTTTTATCATATTTCTATGAAAATCTGAAACTAAAGAACCTATATAACGTAAAGTATAAGGTCTATCTTCTTCAATTTTCTGACAGTACTTTATATAATCTTTTACAGATTTTGGAAAGTGACTATAATTACCTTCGTTTACAGAATATATTTTTCCTTTGTCTGGGAATTTTAAATTTGGATGTGAAAGATAAAAAGAGCCAATTGCTGGGTTTAATGTAAAACCATTTACACCTTTACCTGTAGTAAAAACCATCATTGTTGAGGTTCCATATATAATATAGCCAGCTGCAACTTGATCTTTTCCTGGTTGTAAAAAATCTTTTTGTTGTACTTCTGTTCCTATTGGAGTAATTCTTCTATAAATTGAAAAAATAGTACCCACAGAAACATTTACGTCTATGTTAGACGAGCCATCTAAAGGATCCATTAAAACTACATATTTACTATTATTATTTTCATCCAATCCTTCAATAGAAATGTATTCATCTTCTTCTTCAGAAACAATACCACAAACAATATCTCTATTTTTTAAAGCTTTGATAAATGTTTCGTTGGCAAAAATATCTAATTTTTGTTGCTCTTCTCCTTGCACATTTATATCTCCAGAACTTCCAAATATATCAACTAAACCAGCTTTATTTACTTCGTGATTTACCACTTTGGCTGCCAATCTAATTCCGTTTAATAACGTTGTTAATTCTCCACTTGAATACGGAAATGCTTTTTGATTACTAATAATAAACTCTCCTAAAGTTTTTTTCTCGTTATTCATTTTTGAAAATATTTTGTCTGGTTAAATTATAAATAATCTTTCATTAACAAAGCGGCTCCATAAGCACTTTCGTTTTGTATGTTTGATAATTTGATACGAACGTTTTTTTGCATCAAACTTAAATACTTTATAAAAACTTCATTATTTATAAAACCTCCAGAAATAAATACATCTGTTAGTTTGGTGTTTTCATCTAATATTAACTCAATGCCTTTTACTACTTTTTTAGCCATTTCATAATTCAATTGATAATAAGCCGTTTCATAAGAAACAAAGTTTTTTAAATATTCAGGATGCGCTTCAAAATCATCATCAATGCCCTCTTTCAAAAATATTTGAGCACCTTCACAAATTAAATCTTTACACAATTCCTCTTTTAGATAAAACGAAGTATATCTTTTTTTACTTTCATTAAAATATTTGCTCATTGCTTCTACATACACTTCATGAATTCTCCCTAAAAATTGCATAGAAGATTTTACTTGTCTTTTTTCTGGCGTCATAAAACATAAACAATTGTTTTTTAATTGACTTTTAGAAAGTTTTTCAGTACTAAAAGGGTTCATTGCAATTATCCAAGTTCCTGTTGAAAGTAAAACATAATTTTTACCATTTTCTTCTTTTAAAACTGGCACTATAGATGATGAACTATCATGCAAACCAGAACCAACAGCAACTTTATTTCCATTTACGTTTGCAAATGTAATATTATCGCCTTTTGTAGGTTTAGGTAAATTGATACCTTCATCTTTTAACCAAGAATGATATTTCATTTTATCAAAATCCCAAGTAGCGGTATGTGCACCGACAGAAGTAAAATCTGCCGTTATTTTTTTAGTGAATAAATAACTTAAATATTGTGGATAATGTAAAATGGAATCTACTTTACTCCATATTTCAGGATTATTTCTTTTTAAACGCAACATTTGTAAACCTGCGTTTAACATTCCATAAGCAGGCGAAGCAGTTTTTCTGGAAAATTCTTTTTTACCACCATGTGCTTTGTGCACATCTTTAAATTCTTTTACATCTAATGGTTTTAGATAATTGTACAAAGGCGTTAACCTTTTACCCTTTTTATCTAAAAATAAAACGGATGCTCCATGCGTAGAAAAATTAATTGCTTTTATTCGGTAATAACCGAATTCATTAATTCTGTCTATTTCATCTAAAATCCAATTTTCTATTTCCTCAATATCATCACAAGGAAAACCATCTTCATCTTTTATTTCTTCAAACTGAACCTTTTTAACAGAAACTACTTCTAGTTTTTTATCAAAAAGGAAGATTTTTTTATTCGTTTTTCCGATGTCAATAATTGCGATGACATTTTTCATAATTATTTATTTTGGTTGATGATTTTTCTAATTTCTTAATTATCAAAACCATATAAAGGCCCGTAATTTTTACAAGCTCTATAATCTGCTCCTTCTAAATTTTCTCCAAAAGCAGACCAAGCACTTGGTCTAAAGACATCATCTTCATTTACATTGTGCATATTTACTGGAATACGTAATAATGATGCCAAAGAAATTAAATCTGCACCTATATGACCATGAGAAATTGCACCATGATTTGCACCCCATTTTGCCATAACAGAATATACATCTTTAAAGAAACCTGTTCTTGTTGTTCTTGGCACGAACCAAGTTGTTGGCCAAGTTGGGTTTGTTCTTTCATCTAAAATTGTATGAATATCTTCTGGTAACTCTACACTCCAACCTTCTACAATTTGCAAAACAGGACCAATTCCTTTCACTAAATTTAATCTGCACATTGTCATTGGCAACTCACCCCGCGTTTTAAATTGTGATGAAAAACCACCACCTCTAAAATATTCTCCAATAGCTGCAGGCCATTTTGTGTTTTCTAAACAACGCTGAACATCACTTTCTGTAATATCCCAAAAAGGTTTCATTGTTGGGTTGCCATCTTTATCTTCTTGTTGTGCAGTTGCATCTAAAGTTGTAGAACCAGAATTTATTAAATGAATAATTCCGTTTTCTGCAATTCCTAATAATTTTTTACCTGTAACTCTTTCCACAGAATCTGGACTCCAATAAGTTCTAACATCAGAAAATAACTGCGCTTTACCCGTTAATAAATGTCCAAACAACATAGAAATAGCATTTAAACAATCGTTTTCGGTTGCAAAACTATAGGCTTGTCTAATACCATTCCAATCGAAAGATGAGTTTAAGATAGATTCAGTAAAATCTGCATTGGGTTGATAATCTGTCCATTGACGTTGACCTTGAAAACCACCCATAATGGCATTTCTACCTTTAGCCTCTTCACCAAAACCCATTTCTTTTAATTTTGGGTTTCCGTTCATTAAATCTTTACAGATTAAAGTCATTTTCACAACTTTTTCCCATTCAGAGTTTTTTATTGTTGCAGATTTTTGAGCTTCAGGACTATTCCAGTCTTTTCCTTCTTTACAGTTTTCTTTTGTCCAAGCTAATGCTTTTTCATATTCGTCTTTATCAAAAATGCCTTCATCAATTCTTCTTAAAATCTCTACAGATTCTACAAATTCTGCTCTAATACCTAAATAATCTTGTAAAAAATTTACATCAACCATAGAACCAGCAATTCCCATAGAACTGTACCCAATAGATAAATAAGATTTTCCTTTCATCTGAGCAACTGCTAACGCTGCTTTTGTAAAGCGTAATAATTTTTCTTCTACATCTGCAGGAATACTCATATCTCCTGCATCTTGCACTTCTTTACCATAAATTCCAAAAGCTGGTAAACCTTTTTGAGAATATCCTGCTAAGGCTGCAGCTAAATAAACTGCACCAGGTCTTTCAGTTCCGTTAAAACCCCAAACTGCTTTTGGCAATAATGGGTCAGTGTCCATCACTTCTGTTCCATAACACCAACAAGGAGTTACTGTTAAAGAAACTTCTACGCCTTCTCTCTTAAACTTATCTGCACAAGCAGCTGCGTCTGCAACACCACCAATTGTAGTATCTGCAATTACACATTCTACTTTTTCACCACTAGGAAATCGTAAATTTTCTTCAATTAATTTTGCTGCAGCTCTTGCCATATCCATACATTGGTCTTCCAATGATTCCCTAACACCTGCTTCGCGTCCATCAATTACTGGACGAATTCCTACTTTTGGTAATCTACCTATAAGTCTGTTCATAAACTTTATATTTTTTCTATTAAATAAATTGCTCTAATTCTGTTAATTGTGCATTAGAAAGTCCTGCTGGTTTAAAACCGGCTGTCCAACACATCATTAACATTTTTGCACCTTTGTTTGCTACATCTAAAAAGTCCCATGCTTTCATAACATCTGGTGCTGTAGAAGTTGCACCGTGTTTTTCCCAAAGAGAAACATTTCTTGTTTTAAAAGCTTCTATAGTTACTTTTGCTAAATGTTCTGTGCTAGATAGTGCATAAGGTGTACAGTGAATTCCTTTTGGTACAAATACTTTTACTTCTGGGCACATCATCCAAATTTGCCTATTTAATTCTTCTTCATTATCAAACAATTCATGATGACTCATACAAATCAACTCTAATGGATGTGTATGCACAACTGCTAAATTTTTTGGGTGATGAATACTATTAAATAAGTGAATACTTGAGTGAGAAATTAGCTCACAAGTTGGTCCAAAATTTTCTCTTTTTCCTCCCCATACAATTGAATAACCTGTAGCATCTTCATTAATTAAAAGAATACAAGAAACATTTTCTAAACTATCTACTAAATCTCTTAAATAGCAACCTGTACCTGTAATATATAAGACAAAATTGGCAGCTCCTTTTGGGAAATCAAAAGAAACTTCTGTACCAATTCCTTTTAAATCTTCTATATTAAAGAAAGAAGTAAGGTTCATGGAGATATTACCAGCATTTCTTTCCGCCCATTCACGTTGCCATAAATAACCTGCAACTTTAGACACTTGTTTTAATTCTATTTCTACTTCTTTTGGAAGATTGACTGTTTTCATGATACCATTATTTTATTCAACAAAAATAAAATTAAACAAAACTGTAATAGATATTTAAAATCTGTATTTTTGTATCTAATGTAAACATTTTTATTTTTTGAAATATATAAAAAACATAGAATTAGGAGACCCTTCTTCTCACAATCAAAATTTAATAGACATTAAGTTAAAAATCCTATGTTGTAGGTATTGGCTATTAGAAATGTGGGATTGCCATGATATGGTATTCCCATATTGGCGTATTTATTGGAACAAAAATGATGGCGGAGAATTAACTCACGGAGAAAAAATATATATTATGAATCCTGAAAGTTTATATATAATTCCACCATTCACTTCTTTTTCATCTCGCTTTGTGAAACATCACGCACATTCAAAAGGGATTCATGTTTCTGGCAGACATTTAACTACAAACTACAACGAAGAGGATTATTTAGAGAAATCTTTAGTGCATTTTTTTACACATTTCAATTTAGGACTGCCTTTTGATAATGTGTATCCAGGAATCATCGAAATAAAACTAACAGACTATTTAGAAGATAGATTGCATTATATTACTGAGCAATTAAAAATAGAGAATACCGATTTTAAACTCACTTTTAATCTAAAATTACAATCTTTTATTAAAGAAGTGTTAACCAATATTGGTCCAGAGTTATGGAAAGCCATTAATATTGATGAAAGGGTTTTAAAAATAATTAGACATGTGGAATCTAATATTACTCAAAAATTCAGCAATCCTAAATTAGCCGAAAAAGTAAATATGGCTCCCAACTCTTTTGCGAGATTATTTAAAAATGAGATGAATATTACACTTCATAATTTTATCCAAAATAGAAAAATTGCAAAGTCTTGTGATTATTTTGAACATTCCAACAAATCCATTGAAGAAGTAGCTTTTGATTTAGGTTTTTCAGACAGATACCATTTCTCTAGAGTCTTTAAATACGTAACAGGCTTAACACCTGCAACTTACAGGTCAGGTAAATATACATAGATTCATCTTTTTTTAACTTTTATTATTACTAATATTTAATAACCGTAAAATAGATATGTTTAAAATATACATATTGTTGATTATTATGGATAAATTTTTATCTTAATTATTACAGTAGTTTTGCTTGACTATCAAAAGTTTATTCTTTAAGTTGTGTTATTTTTTATAAGTTTCTGATTTTAAAAAAACACACAAACCACCCAAAATGGTTCATTTTTAAATAATAAATACTGATTTCATTAAAAATCAATATCAACAAATTAACTTATATCATTATGAAAGAATTCGATCAGTTTATCAATGGAAAATGGGTGAAATCTACATCAACAAGGGTTACAGAGGTTTTAAACCCATGTACTGAAGAAGTATTATCTACCATTCCTGAGGGATCTGTGGAAGATGCTAATAAAGCACTAAATGCAGCAAAAGATGCTCAAAAAGGATGGAGATCTATGACTGCTATTGAAAGAGCTGGTTACTTACATAAAATGGCATCCGTAATTAGAGAAAATAGAGTTTTTTTAGCAGAAAATTTAGCTTCGGAACAAGCCAAAGTAATGAGTTTAGCACAAGTAGAAATTGATGTTACTGCAGATTATTTTGATTATTATGCTGGTTGGGCAAGAAGAATAGAAGGAGAAATTATACAAAGTGATCGTAGAAAAGAACACATATTTTTACACAAATCTCCTATTGGAACTGCTGTTGGTATTTTACCTTGGAACTTTCCATTCTTTGTAATGGCAAGAAAAGTAGCTGCCTCTTTAATTACAGGAAATACATGTGTAATTAAGCCAAGTTGTATTGCACCAAACACAATTTTAGAATGGGTTCAATTAATTGATAAAATAGATTTACCTGCTGGAGTTTTAAATATGGTTTGTGGAACAGGGCCAGTTGTTGGAAACGCATTGTCTAAAAATCCTATTACTGGAATTATTAGTTTAACTGGTAGTGTTTTGGCAGGGCAAAAAGTGATGGAAGCTGCTGCTGAGAATATTACAAAAGTTTCTTTAGAATTAGGAGGTAAAGCACCAGCAATTGTTTGTGCTGATGCTAATTTAGAATTAGCTGTAAACGCAGTTGTAAGTTCTAGAATTATTTATAGTGGTCAAGTGTGTAATTGTGCAGAAAGAGTTTATGTAGAAGATAAAATCCATGACCAATTTATGGAAATGGTTACAAAGAAAATGACAGAAATAAATGTACAAGATGCATTTTCTAAAGATAATCCAGACATGAGTGCTTTGGTTTCTAAAGCACAAATGGATAAAGTTGCAGAAATGGTGGAATTTGCTAAAAAAGAAGGAGCAGAAGTTTTAGTAGGTGGAAATAAATCTAGCCAATTTAATAAAGGTTATTTTTATCAACCTACATTATTAACTAATGTAACTCAAAACATGAGAATTATGAAAGATGAGATTTTCGGACCTGTTTTACCAGTGATGAAATTCGGTACTCTAGAGGAAGCTATTTCTTTGGCTAACGACTGTGAATACGGTTTAACATCGTCTATCTTTTCAGAAAACTTTAATAAAGTAATGCACGCTTCACAAGAACTAGAATTCGGAGAAACGTACATCAATAGAGAACATTTTGAAGCAATTCAAGGTTTCCATGCAGGTTGGAAAAAATCTGGAATTGGTGGTGCAGACGGAAAACATGGTATGCAAGAATACTTACAAACCAAAGTAATATATGCACAATATCAATAAGAATTAACTAATTTAAAACAGTACTGTAAAATTTAAAATTACGGTAGTGTTTTGTTTCATGTTAAAAATAATTTTATGGCAACCACCAAAAAAATACCTGTAGTTTCAAAACAGCACTTACTGCCTTTTATCGTTATTACTTCTTTGTTTGCACTTTGGGGTTTTGCCAATGATATTACAAACCCAATGGTTGCAGCATTTGGCACAGTGATGGAAATTTCTACTGCTAAAGCTGCTTTAGTACAATTAGCATTTTATGGAGGTTATGCAACAATGGCAATTCCTGCTGCTTTATTTGTTAGAAAATACAGCTATAAAAAAGGAATTTTGTTAGGTTTAACCTTATACGCAATTGGTGCATTATTATTTTATCCTGCTGCAGAATTTGAAGTTTTTGGTTTCTTTTTAGGGTCCTTGTATATTTTAACTTTTGGATTGGCTTTTTTAGAAACTACTGCAAATCCTTTTATTTTGTCAATGGGAGATGAACAAACTGCTACAAGAAGATTAAATTTGGCGCAAGCATTTAATCCTATTGGTTCTTTGTTAGGAATGTTTGTGGCATCAAAATTTATATTAATAGCTTTAGATTCTGATAAAAGAAATGAAGCTGGCGAACTGATTTTCTCAACATTAAATGACGCCCAAAAAGCAATTATTAGAACACACGATTTAGAGATTATTAGAAATCCATATATTATACTAGGATTTGTAGTAATTACTATGTTTATCATTGTTTCAATGGTAAAAATGCCATTGAAAAAAAAACAAGAAAATCATACCAGTGCTGCATCTTCATTTAAAAGATTATTTACAAATGGTAAATATAAAGAAGGTGTTTTAGCACAATTATTTTATGTTGCAGCACAGATTATGTGTTGGACATTTATCATTCAATATGCAGGTAATTTGGGAATATCAAAAGCAGAAGCACAAAATTATAATATTGTTGCTATGACTATTTTTCTTTGTAGTAGATTTATAAGTACATTTTTGATGAAATACGTAAATGGAAAAAAATTATTAATGATTTTTGCAATTTTCGCAATCTTTACCATTTCTGGAGTTATTTTAATTGAAGGAATGTTAGGCCTGTATTTATTAGTTGCAACTTCTGCATTTATGTCTTTAATGTTTCCTACAATTTACGGAATTGCTTTAAATGGATTAAAAGAAGAAGATACTGCTTTAGGTGCTGCTGGTTTAGTAATGGCAATTGTTGGTGGTGCTTTAATGCCAATTCTACAAGGTTTAATGATAGATATGGATAAAATTGGTCCTTTATCAGGTGTTAATTTTTCATTTATTTTGCCACTCATCTGTTTTTGTTTTATAGCAATTTATGGATATAGAGCGCAGAAATTATATGATTAAAAATAATTTATGAAAAGGTATTGCTACGCATTAGATTTAGTTAATGACGATAAATTAATTCAAAAATATATAAGTTATCACAACCAATTTTGGCCAGAAATTCAAAAAAGTATTTTAGATTCCGGCATCAACCTTATGTAAATTTATTGTGTAGTAAATCGATTATTTATGATTCAGATGTTGATTCAGATTTTTCTTTAGAAAAAAGAGCTCCCGACGATAGCATCAATAAAAAAGTACAGGATTGGGAAAATTTAATGTGGAAATATCAAAAAGCACTTCCTATTGCTAAAAAAGGAGAAAAATGATTATGAATGAAACAGATATACCGTTTAAAAAAATAAAATTTAATGGCACCAAAATTTAATACAAAATACCCATCAATAGACGATTTAAGAGAAAAAGCAAAAAAGAAGATTCCAAAATTTGCTTTTGAATATTTAGATGGTGGTTGTAATGAAGATGTGAACTTGCATAGAAATACTTCAGAATTAAGAGAAGTACAATTAAAGCCAAATTACTTAAGAAATCATGGAGGTTCATCAATCAAAACAAAATTATTTGGGATAGAATATGATGCACCTTTTGGAATTGCTCCTGTTGGTTTACAAGGATTAATGTGGCCAAACTCACCAGAAATTTTAGCAAAAGCTGCTTTTGAGCAAAATATTCCTTTTATTTTAAGTACAGTTACAACTACAAGTATAGAAAGAGCTGCAGAATTAACAGAAGGTAAAGCATGGTTTCAATTATATCATCCCACAGAAAAATCTTTGAGAGATGATATTTTAAAAAGAGCAGAAGCTGCTGAATGCCCGGTCTTGGTTATTTTGTGTGATGTGCCAAGTTTTGGTCATAGACCAAGAGATATTAGAAATGGTTTGGCAATGCCACCAAAAATGAACATCAGCAATATTTTACAAGCTATGGGAAGACCACATTGGGGTTTACAAACCTTAAAACATGGTATTCCTGGTTTTGCAAATTTATTGCCATATATGCCAAAAGGTTTAGATTTAAAACAATTAGGTAAATTTATGGACCAAACATTTTCTGGTCGATTAAATGAAGAAAAAATAAAACCAATTCGCGATATGTGGAAAGGTAAAATCGTCTTAAAAGGAGTCGCTTCTCATTATGATGCAGAGCAAGCAATTCGTTTAGGTTTAGATGGAATTATCGTTTCAAATCATGGTGGTAGACAATTAGATGCCGGAGAATCATCAATAAAACCTTTAAAAACGATTGCAGAAAAATATGGAGACCAAATAGAAGTAATGATGGATAGTGGAATTCGTTCTGGTGTTGATGTTGCAAGAGCTTTGGCTTCTGGTGCAAAATTTACTTTTATGGGACGTTCTTTTATGTATGGAGTTGCTGCTTTGGGTAAAAATGGAGGAAACCATACAATATCATTACTAAAAACAGAATTACAACAAGTTATGGAGCAAATTTGTTGTGAAAAAATAGAAGATTTTCCAAATCATCTAATAAGATAATTTTAATTACAACATTCTAGAATGAATAAAATTCAGCGGGCAAAAAGTTATTTACGCTCTATCTTATCTTTAGTTTTGCTAGTGACTTTTATAAGTTGTTCTTCGAATAAAACATTTAAAAAAAATGAGAAATCTGAAGAAAAAAATTCATTTTTAAAGGAAATTCATGTTGCAAAAAACGGTTCTGATAAAAATTCTGGAACAAAAGAAAAGCCCTTTTTAACGATTCAAAAAGCAGCAGATATTGTCAAAGCTGGAGATTTGGTTATTGTACATAAAGGAACTTACAGAGAAAGTATTACTCCAAAAAACGGAGGAGAATCAAACGAAAAAAGAATTATTTACAAAACAGTTAAAGGAGAAAAAGTAATTATAAAAGGTTCTGAAATTGTAAAAGGTTGGAAGAAAGTTTCTGGTGATATTTGGGAGAAAGAAATTGATGATTCCTATTTTGAAAACACAAATTTATTTAAAGAAGAAATGAAAGGGCACTGGTTTTTTCCTCAAGGGAAAAGTTATCATACAGGTGTTGTTTATTTGAATGGTGTTTGGATGAAAGAAGCCCAGAATGAAAAAGAATTAGATGAACTGAATAAAGAAATTCCTCTTTGGTTTGTAAAAAATGATGATACAAAAACGGTTGTATTTGCTCAGTTTCCTGATGTAAATCCAAACGATGCAACTGTAGAAATAAATACTAAAAAAACGCTTTTTCACGCTCAAAAATCTGGCGTAAATTATATCACTATTAATGGTTTTGAATTTAAACACGCAGCAACTTCATGGTCTGCTCCAACACAACCACAAACAGGTATGATTGGCGCAAATTGGGCAAAAGGTTGGATTATAGAGAATAACGAAATTAGTTATTCCAGAAGTGCAGGTATTTGTTTTGGAAGAGCAGCTATAGACACGACTCAAGTTATGAGCGCTTATGGAATGATTGCTTCTTTTAAATATGCAGAAAATTATGGTATATGGAATAAAGAAAAAGTAGGCAGTCATATCATCAGAAATAATAAAATTTCTAATTGTGGACAAGCAGGAATTGTAGGGAATATGGGAACTGCATTTTCAACTATTCAAGGAAATGAAATATCAGAAATAAATACACTCGAAAATTACAGGGGTATGGAACAAGCTGGTATAAAATTACATGGTGGTGTGGATGTAATTATCAAAGATAATTGTGTTTATAATACTGGTAGAATGGCTCGTGGAATTTGGTTAGATTGGACTGGACAAGGTGCTGTAATTAGCAATAATTTAATTTTTAATACGAAGGCTGGTAGCTTGTATTTAGAAGTAAATCATGGCCCTATTTTTTGCGCAAATAATATCTTGATAAATAATAAACCGTTTACAAATAGGTCTAGAGGAACTGCTTTGGTACATAATTTATTTTCAGCACAAGTATTAATTGCAAATACAACAAGAAGTTCTCCTTATTTATATCCACATTCTACAAAAATAGATGATTATTATGTGAACAGTCAACCTGGAGATGATATTTTTTATAACAATATTTTTTCATCGCCTAAAAAAATAGCGATGAAATTTGGAGCGAGTAAAGGGGATTCAATCGAATATAATTCTGATAAACTTCCTTTAACAATGGGCGGAAATTTGTACATCAATGAAACAAAAGCTTACACTATAGAAAATAATCCACAGGTTATAAGTGATGATAATTTAGATTTAAAAATTATTAAAAAAGAAGATGGTTTTTATTTAGAATGGGCAAATAATCCAAAATGGACTGAAAATACGAATAGACAAATAGTTACAACTGAAAAATTAGGTAAAACTGTTATTTCTAAATTGAAATTTGAAAATCCTGATGGAAGTCTAATAAAAATAGATACAGATTATTTTGGAAATCCAAGAGATGAAAACAATCCAACTCCAGGACCTTTTGAAGGTTTGTCATCAGAAAAAAAACTAATTAAAGTTTGGCCGAAAAGTTAAAATTTGAAAGCTAACTAATTAGTTTATAAATTTAAGGTTATTAATCGCTTTCATATTTCTATCTTAAAAGTTTTTTGATGAAACTATATTTCTTCAAAGTAACATTTACTCTAGTAATTTAAAAGTATTTTTAATCAAAACTTGTGTTTTAATAGTTTTAAGCAAAAAAAAACTTTTAAGAGAAAGAATATAAAGCATTTTATATATTAATTTGTTATTTATTTTAAAAAGAATAATCTGTATTAAAAAAAAACTTATGATAAAAAAATACATGTTGTTTGCGTTTATTACAATGTTGTCTTTCATAAATATTGCTCAAACTGGTCCAATAGTTGTAAAAAACTCACTGACAAACCAAGGAGCTTTTATAAATCCTTCTTTTGAGTTCACTACAGAATTTGATACTGAAAAAGATTCTAATAATGCAAATAACACAGTTAGAGGAGTTTTAATAAAAGGACTGAACTATTCTAAAGCAGAAAATACAAATAAAGAAACTAAATTTTTTGGTTGGTATGGAGTTCCAAATAATATTCCTGCAGGAGAAAAAAGACCTGCTGTAATTTTAGTTCATGGAGGTGGAGGAAATGCTTATACACAATGGGTGGATAAATGGACAGACAAAGGATACATTGCAATCGCTATAGGTTTAGAAGGGTATGAGCCTTTAAAATTAACAAACAGACAAGCAGGAACAGAACACACTACTATAGCCAATTTTGGAGGACCATCTAGAACAAATGTGTTTTTTTCAGATACTAATGAAGCTTTAGAAGATCAGTGGTTTTATCACGCAGTTGCAGATGTTATTTTAGCAAATAATTTATTAAGAGATGCTAGTTTTTCAACTCAAATAGATACAGATAACATTGGTATTACTGGTATTTCTTGGGGAGGAATTATTACAAATGTAGTTACAGGAATTGATGATAGATTCAAATTTGCAGTACCTGTTTATGGTTGTGGTTATTTATTTAAATCACCAATTTATGCTGCACAATTAGATGTTTTATCTGCAACAGACAAACAGTTTTATATAGACAATTGGGAGCCTTCATTATATATTCCTTTGCAAACACAATTTACATTATTTATAAACGGAACTAATGACAAACAATTTGTAATGAATATTTTTACAGATACGTATGCAGCATCAACAAATGAAAAATTTTTAAGAATTAAAAAAGAAATGCCTCATGGCCATGGACCAGGAAGAGCACCAGAAGAAATTTATGATTTTGCAGATTATGTTACCAGTTTTAAACCTGCAGCTGTAAAACCATTAACATTTACTAGTGAAACTATTAAAGATAATAATGAAATTGATTATCAGTTCGAGTTTAATGGTTCTGTAGATGAAGCTGTTTTATATTATGCGACTGATACTTTACAATGGAAACAAGATGAATATACATGGATTGCAGAAAATGCAACATTTAATAAAACAGGAATTAATGGAACTATTACTGCAAAAGTGCCAGATAATGCACAAGTTTATTTTGTAAACGTTAAAAATACAGCAACAAATAAATTATACAGTTCTTCAATGAAATATATTTTTAAAGATTATGATTGGTATAATTATCAAACAGAAACTTTTGACACAGAAATTACCAATATTTTTGGAGGAACTTTAGAAGAAAACGCAACAAACCCTAAAACAAATGGAATTAACAACAGCACAAAAGTGGGTAAAATCACAAAAGCATCTGGAGTAAATTCTCAGATAATATTCAATTTAAATGTTCCTATTAATGATTTATCAAACTTTAAACAAAAGCTTCAAATTTATGCTGATGTAAATGATATATCAACTTTAACAAACAAAAATATTAGAGTTTATTTGATTAACAAAACAGTTGGTTTTAATGCAAATTCAATTTTTAAAGATTTTACAATTGCTACTGGAAAAAGTTGGCTGAAAGCTTCTTTTGATTTTACAAATACGATTATTCCACAAGATGTAAAGGATGCAGGAGGTCTTAATGAAATGGTATTAATGTTTGCTCCTGGAGATATCAACACAGATGGAACTGTTTATTATTTTGATAAAATTAGAGGTAAAATAGCACAGCCTAAACCTGTACCTCCAGTTGTTTTTTATGATTGGTTTAATTACGGCAAATCTACTCCAATTTTAGATATCTCTTATGTGGGTGCAGTTGGTGGAACTTACACTCCAAATTATACAGTTGCTAATGATAGTGAAGTGATTGCAAGCAATTCTGAATCTGGGAAAGCAGTTAAATTTACTAAAATAGCAGAAGGACATCCTTTTGCACAAGCTCGTTATAATTTTGAAGATGGTGCTTTAAGCGAAAATAAAGTTACGTTTAAATTAAGAGCTTTATTGCTGCCAGAAACTATTAGAGAAATAAATATTATGAGAAAATCTTCTACAGGAATTTTATTTGCTTTAAGAAATGAAGTTGGCGAGAAACCAACTGGAGTGCCAGTTCAACTAAATGCAAATCAGGTTTTCTTTTCTCAATTTAATATTTGGGAAGATTTAGAAATTGTTTTTGAATCGGAAAATTTAAAATATTACGATAGATTATCTATCATTGTAACTTCGAATCAAACATCACCTTTAGATGAAAATGGAAACAAACTTACTGAGGAAGACATGACGTATTATTTTGACTATTTATCTGCAACAATACAAGCTAAAGTTCTTTCTTTAGATGAAAACATTAAGCCAATAGACAGAGTTAAACTGTTTTCTAATCCTGTAAATTCAACATTAAAATTGAGTAAAACAATTTTACAGGCAAACGTTTACAATATTAGAGGACAAAAAATAAGTAGTTTTAAAAATAATAACTCTTTTGACGTTTCTAAACATAAAACTGGTATTTATTTTGTAAAAATCACTTTAGAAAACGGACAAAGGCAAACTTTAAAATTTTTAAAGAATTAGTACTAATTTTTATAAAGCATAAAAAGAGGGAGGCAAATTGTCTCCACTTTTTATTCCCAAGAATATTTTTTTATCCTTGGGAATAATTTTTTCTGAAAATAACTAAATCAGACCTAAAAAAGTTCGACTTCACTCCTCTTGACTCCACTTTTTATTCCAAAGAATAATTTTTTATTTTTAAGAATAATTATTTGTTGTCAACTTATATACTTAGGTGAAATTCGTTTATCATTATTTAAGATTTAAAGGTTTGTGAAAATAATAAAACCTATCCCTTATATCAAAGTGAAAAATAGTTCAATTTTTGCTGACGTTATGCAGGTTCACAACTTGTAAATTTTCATTAAACTAGTGAAAAAACACAATGTTTAAATGATAAAAAAAAGATGTAAAAAGGTGTAAAACACCGTTCGTAGTTATTCTACATTGTTTTACATTTAATAACATGTTTTTTTTGGAGTTGTTCAATTTTTTCATCCCAAAAAACAAAATTATTTTATAAAATAAAGCAAAAAAAACAAGTATCTATCACTAAAAGTTTAGCAATATATTTTGTTTTAACGTAGTATTATAAAATATTGTAAGAATTAATTTTAAAGAAAATAAAGAGTTATTTTCGGTATTACACTTTATTTTCTTCTAAAGACTTTTCGTTTTGATAATTCACTATCAAAACAGCAGCTAGTGAAGTAATTAAAATTGCTGCAACAGCAATTACAATATAATTGGATTCTTGTGAAAAATCTTTCCTTGGGTAATCTTTATTAAGCGCTTTCCAACTTGGTAACGTCTCTATTGCCATTGTTTTTATCATATTAATTTGTTTTAGAATTATTCTTTATGGATTTCAATAATCAACTGATTAATGGTATTTTTAAACAAGCAGTACTTGTAGTCATACAAACAGTAAAATGTTTTGGCTCCCTTCTCTACAATACCAGCATGATGTTGCGTTGTAAAATTATCTGCCTTTAAAATAGTTAAGTAGCATTGCACAAATCCTTTTTTTTGATTGGTGATGTTAGCTTTATAATATTTATCTAAAGTTCTATTGTTTAATCTGAGTTGCTTTTCAACTGCTATTATATGTTGGTTTTTAATTTTCCGATTGTTTCTATTATAATCAGCATCATAATGGCGCTTGTTAATGTAAAATTGGTCTTTTCGACCTGGTTGAAAATCGTGACCACAACCACACTTACAAACTCTCCTGTTTATAGGACTAGGATAATACTCCTCTTGATTTAATTGATTAGTATTTCTCATTGATTCATTTTTTTAAATAATAATAAAATACACCATGTAGCATATTTAATACAAATATAGTTATTTTTGTTTTATTTTTTAATTTTACCTATATTTGTAAAAACAAGTATAACCATGACGATTGAAGAAATTAAAAAATTGGGGAATATTATTCATGATGAACGTGATATAAGTCCAACTCAACTGGGAATTACTTCTAGAAAAATAAATTATTGGTTAGATAATGATTTAGTTCCTTTTGTAGAAAAACAACAAAATATTGATACAAAAGAGGAAACTACTGTTCTGCATAAAACAAAAACTAAGACCAAATGGATACGAATGAATCTTTCTCAAGCCACATGGGTTTGTATTATTGATACATTATCCTCTTTTGGGGTTTCAGTAGAGAGAATCGCTGTTTTAGCAAATGAAATTTGGCAAAAACCTAGAGAGGCTAAATATGCAGACAAAGTATTTACGCAACATGTAAATGCAAACAAGCTACAATTACCAAATGACGTCATACAGTCGCTTAGTAATCATCTTAAAGATGAACTCCTTATGAAGCATCACTTTAGAACTCTTATCAATCCTTTTACAGATATGCTAAAGTCAGCTATTTTAAGAGAATCTATGCCCCATACATTATTGTACGTCCCAGAGACTAATGATTTTGAATTTTTATATGGAGATACCAACTTATCACTAAAATTAAGTAGTGTCTATTTACAACATCCAATGGTTTCAATTCCTATGGCACCAATATTAGCTAAAGTATTGGCTGTAGATTTGGGGAACAAGAAAAAGGAACTTTCTTATCTCACAGAAATAGAAAAACAAATTCGAGATATCGTAGTGTTTAAAAAGCCAAAAGTAGTTGAAATTGCTTTTGAAGATGAAAATATCAGGCCTATTGTAATCACAGAACAACATAAAACTAGAGAACAGTTAGCAAGATATATTTTGGAGCATAAAATAGCAAAAGGTGCAAAACTTCTTATTGAAATTAGAGCCCAAGGAAACTATAAATTAACATTACTCAAAAAATAATAAAAATGAATGTAGCACAGATTCGGTCCCTGCAGATTCAGCCCGATTTAATTCATATCCGATATGGACCAAGACTTAAATCAAGAGGCCTTCGAATCGAAACATAATTCCTTTAAAGCTGATTTTGTATATGATAAAAAGGATGCTCAAACCCTTGAAAAAAGACAACAAGTAAGAGAAAAATTAAAAAAAAGTATGAAAACAACTCAAGATGTAGATGAGCTACTCTCTTCCATTGAACACTATTGTTTTATCATACTTAAATCCTTAAAATAATTTTAATGATGCATAACCTCGAGAGATTTCAAAAATTTAGTCCAGAACAAAAAGTAAATGGTGCTAATAATAAAGCAATTATTTATACCAGAGTTTCTACAAAAGAACAAGCAGACACAAATACCAGCTTAGGAACTCAAAAGAAATATTGTGAAAATTATGCAAAATCAAATGGTTATGAAGTTGTAGCATATTTTGGGGGCACACATGAATCTGCGAAAAGTGACGATCGAAAAGAGTTTAAAAGAATGTTGAAATACGTTCGACAAAGTGGAAATATTGGTTATATCATTGTGTATTCTTACGATCGTTTTTCTAGAACAGGTTCAAATGCTGCTCAAATATCTCAAGACCTGTTCAAACAAGGAATTCAGTTAAAAGCGGTAACTCAAGAAGTTGATGCAACATCTGCTGCTGGGAAGTTTCAACAAAATCTTTTTTTTATGTTCAGTCAGTTTGACAATGAGCTCAGAAAAGATAAAACGATTACTGCAATGAGCGATTTACTGCGAAAAGGATATTGGCTTTGGTCACCTCCTTTAGGGTATACAAATAATAAAAAATACCATAAAGCAGTAGAATGGGATATCACAATTAATAAAACAGGAAAACAACTTAAAAAAGCATTCCAATGGAAAGTACAAAAAAAATTTTCGAATGTTGAAATTGTAAGTAAGCTGAATTTGTTAGGAGTAAAAATTAATGAAAGACGTCTAGGTGAAGTTTTTAAAAACCCTTTTTACTGCGGTATATTAGTAACTAAAATGCTACCAGGTGAAATTATTCAAGGAAAACAAACTCCAATTGTTTCTAAAGAAGATTTTTTAAAGATAAACTCGGAAGAGTCTGTTCATCCTAAAACATATAAAACAGATACTATTAGTCTGCCTTTAAAACAATTTGTCTATTGCGAAACTTGTAAAAAACCTTTAACGGGTTATTTGGTTAAACGTAAAAACTTATACTATTACAAATGTAGAACCAAAGGATGTCATTGTAACAAGTCTGCTAATAAAATACACAAAGACTTTACAAAAATACTTGATAGCTTTCAAGTAGACCCTAAATATAATGAAACGGTTAAAGAAGTAATGTTATATACCTATGACAACCTCACAAAAGAATTAAGAACAGAACACGCACAGCTAAAAAAACAGTTAAAAGAAAATGAAGAAAAAATAGATGCAATAGAGGAACGGTTTGCAGTAGGAGAGATAGACACAGAAATCTATCAGAAATTTAAATCGAAATACACAGCAAACCAAAAACAAATTTCCACAACTTTAAGCCAATCGGCTATTTCGAGTTCGAACCTTACAAAAGCCATCGATGTAGCTTTAAAATTAGCCACAAACATCAGTGATATATGGACTTTAGGAGATTTGAAACAGAAAAAGAGAATACAAAGGTTGGTGTTTCCGTCCGGAATAGGTTATGACAAGCAAAATGATGCAGTTCGAACCTTAAAAACAAATTCGTTATTCTCTCTAATATCAATCGCACAAAGGGAATTATTAAAAACAAAAAACGGAAAATCAATTCAAATGAATCAATTCTCCGTTAGAGTGAGCCCTGAAGGATTCGAACCTTCGACCGCCTCCTTAGAAGGGAGGTGCTCTATCCAGCTGAGCTAAGAGCCCGTAATTTTTATAGTTGCTACGTACAACTGTGTCGGGGTGGCAGGATTCGAACCTGCGACCTCCTCGTCCCAAACGAGGCGCGATGACCGGGCTACGCTACACCCCGAAATAGTATACTTTACGCTCTAAAGT
>JBLHGY010000003.1:0-65667 GCA_047616665.1 Polaribacter sp. | reverse complement strand
ATAGAAGAACTTATTTTGAATATATGCAAGATGAAGGCGGATTTAAAGTAATTACAGATTATCATATGAGAATAAAAATTTATTCAAAAGATGGTTTTGAAAAAGCAACGCAATATTTTGAGTATTACAAGCCAGATAGTGGAAAGAAAGAAAGAATTAGCTCGCTTAAAGCGTATACTTTTTATTTAGAAAACGGAAAGCTTAGAAAAAAGCAAATTTCTAAAGGTGCAATCTTTGATGAGAAAAGAAGTAAATATCGCAGTGTTAAGAAAATTACGATGCCGAATGTTATTGAAGGATGTATATTAGAAATAAAATATTCTTTAATATCTCCTTATAGAAGTATAGATGATGTACGTTTTCAATATGACATTCCTGTAAAAAAGTTAGATTATAAAATTGAAGTACCCGAATATTATACTTTTAATAAAAGAATTAAAGGATATTATTTTATAACACCAACAGATGTTAAAAAATCAGAAACCATAACTTTATTTTCTAAATCTTCAATAAATACTGGGCAGGCTGGTTTTAACAATTCGCAAAGAAGTATTTCTCAAAGTAGTGTAAGTTATATTAAAACAATCTTGAATTATTTAGCTAACAACATTCCAGCATTAAAAGATAATGAACCTTTTGTAAGCAATATAGAGAACTACAGAGGTGGTGTCAAATATGAATTAACAGCCACGCGTTTCCCCAATACATATCCAGAAGTTTTTTCTTCTACTTGGAAAGATATAGTGAAAAGAGTATACAACTCTCCAAATTTTGGAAGTGAGCTAAATAAAACTAGTTATTTTAAAGATGATTTAACAAAGGTTTTAAATGGAACAAGAAATGACAATGAAAAAATAATGGCTATTTTCAATCATGTGAAGTCTAAAGTAACATGGAATGACTATACAGGAAAGTATACAGGTAAAGGTGTTAAAAAAGCCTATAAAGAAGGTGTTGGAAACGTGGCTGATATTAATTTGATGTTAATATCTATGTTGCGTGTTGCAAACTTAAATGCAAAACCTGTTTTGGTTAGTACACGTGCTAATGGAGTACCACTTTTCCCAACTTTAGATGGGTTTAATTATGTAATTGCTATGGTTGAGTTTACCGATGGAAGTTCTATTTTGCTAGATGCTACAGAAAAATATAGTTTACCTAATATATTGCCAACTAGGGCTTTAAATTGGAATGGAAGAAAAGTAGAAAAAGATGGAACTTCTTCTTGGGTGAAATTAACGTCCTCCAAACATGCATTAGAAGACAATTACTTGAGTGTAAAAATCTCAGATGACGGTTTAGTTGAGGGTGTTTTAAGATCTAAATATTCGAATTTAAAAGCATTGAATTATAGAAAAAATAAAAACCATATAAAAGAAGATGTTTTAAGGGGGCAGCGAGAAGAAAAATATACTATAGAAATAGACGAATTTAAGCTTCTGAACAAAAACAAATTATTAAAGCCTGTTGTTGAGAGAATTAAATTTAGTAGTGAAGATTTCGTAGAAGAAATTAACGGGAAATTATATATTGAACCTTTATTGTTTTTTGCCAATACTACAAATCCGTTTAAGTTAGAAGACCGCAAATTTCCCGTAGATTTTACAACTCCTTGGAAGGATGTTCATAGAGTTTCAATTCAAATTCCAGAAGGATATAAAGTAGAAATATTGCCAAAAAAAATAGCGATAGGTATGCCAGAGGATTTAGGGGTTTTTAAATTTCAAACCTCCCAAAAAGGCAATAAAATAAATACTGTTTGTATTTTACAATTTAATAGCGCCATTATTGCACCGCAATATTACGCAGTATTAAAAGGGTTTTATGCTAAGGTTGTAGAAAAGCAATCTGAGAAAATAGTGTTCGTTAAAATATAACATTCAAAACCTAGAACCCAGAACGAAATTTTTGGATTTTCTTTTAGTTATTTATTAAGAGGGAAAACCTAGTATATTGCCCATGCCAACCGTAAATAACCAGCAACTATAAATACGATGTTCTATAGAAACTAGTACTGTAGATTTTGTTTTTTATAATTGTATTGCTGTGGTATTTTTCACTTGTTCTATGGCAAAGGTACTATGTGTGCTGCCAATATGTTTTATAGCTGTTAGTTTTGTAACTACAAAGTTTCTATAAGCATCCATATCTTTCACGTAAATTTTTAGAATATAATCGTAATCTCCACTAACATGAAAGCACTCAGATATTTCTTCAAGTTTTAAAACTTCATACTCAAAAGTATTCAAGTACTCTTTAGAGTGTTGCATCAGTTTTATATGGCAAAAAACCAAAAAAGACTTCTCAATTTTATTTTTATTAACGATAGCTACATATTTTTCAATCACTTTTTGGTTTTCTAATTTTTTTACACGCTCATAAACCGCAGTTACAGACAAATTTAACTGAAGCGACAGTTTTTTTGTAGTTTGTTTACTATCTTGTTGTAATAAGTTAATGAGCTTCTTATCGATGGTGTCTAACATATAAATTTTCTAAAAATTGAAACTGAAATAATGTTTTATAGTTTTTTAATTTGTTAATTCATTCAAATTTAGAAAAATAATCTATATTATATGTTTTATATTGATTTAATTTCTAATTAATTGTTTTTTTGTAGTGTAAAAACTACTATTATGAAATTCAATCCTGCAAACAATATTCAAGATTTACAGTATTTTGGCGAATTCGGAGGGGTAAATCCATCAATCTCAGATTCATCTACTTATACCTTTATATCGGCAAAAACAATGCTCGATACCTTTGAAGGGAATACTGATGGATGTTATTTGTATTCACGGCATTCTACACCTTCAAATTTATATCTTGGGGAAGCTTTAGCCGCAATGGAAGGCACAGAAGCAGCAAATGTTGCTAGTTCCGGAATGGGCGCAATTACACCAACAATTTTACAAATTTGTGGTCATGGAGATCATGTGGTTTCTAGCAGAACAATTTACGGAGGTACTTATGCTTTTTTAAAGAATTTTACGCCTAGAATGGGTATTGAAACTACGTTTGTAGATATTACAAAATTACGAGCAGTTGAGGCAGCAATTACAGCAACTACTAAAATAATTTATTGCGAGTCTGTAAGTAACCCGTTATTAGAAGTGGCAGATATTAAGGCATTATCAGTTTTAGCAAAAAAATATAATTTAAAGTTAATCGTAGATAATACGTTTTCTCCTTTATCAATTTCGCCAGCACAGTTAGGGGCAGATATTGTAATACATAGTTTAACAAAATTTATCAATGGCTCTTCAGATTCAATGGGAGGTGTTGTTTGTGGAACTTTAGAATTTGTTAATTCATTAAAAAGTGTTATTGATGGGGCAAGTATGTTATTAGGTGCCTCTATGGATTCTTTGCGTTCTTCATCGATTTTAAAGAACATGAGAACATTACATATTCGAATAAAACAGCATAGTATGAATGCTGCTTATTTAGCAAATAAATTTGAGAAAGATGGTTTAAAAACAGTCTATCCAGGATTGGAATCACATCCTTCTCACGCACTTTTTAAAACCATGATGAATGTAGCATACGGTTTTGGAGGAATGCTTACAGTAGATGCCGGTTCTTTAGAGAAAGCAAATGCATTAATGGAATTAATGCAAGAAAAAAATATAGGATATTTAGCGGTAAGTCTAGGGTTTTATAAAACATTATTTTCAGCACCAGGAACTTCTACATCTTCAGAAATACCAGAGGATGAACGAAAAGAAATGGGACTTTCAGAAGGTTTAATTCGTTTTTCTATTGGTTTAGATAATGATATTGAAAGAACTTATAAGATCATGAAAACATGTATGCTTGAAGTTGGAGTTTTGTAGTATTTTCAATTTAGAATTTAAGTTGAAGTGTATGAGGTGAAAATTAACGAGCACCTCATATATTTTTAGAATATAGGTAGTTTCTCTTCTTGTACCAGTATTATAGAACTTGTAAGCAAATCAACCGAAAACAAAAGTAGCTAGCACTGCACGCAATAAAGAATGCATAAAACCCCGATGAAAAGCCATTGCCTGAATTTTATTAGTATATAATAACTTGCCAATAAAAACATCTAAATCTGGTATGGTGCTTCCAATTACTCCGCACAATAAAGCTTTGTTTCCAACCTTTTTACCATGTACAATTTTGCCACAAGCGGCACCTAAAACAATTTGAGTTAATGAGTCCATAAGTACAAAAATAAGGCAACAAAATCAATTTGCATACCACCTTCTAAAATCGTAACATTACAAGATCAAAACAAAAAAAAGAATGCAAGACAACAAAAATATTGAAGATCAAAAGATTATTAAAAATAAGGAGTTGAATATTTGGGAAGCATTATTTCCTGTTTTTGCTTTGGTAGTAATGTTGGCATACAATGTATCTGTTTTTGGTGATGATGCTTTAAGTGGTAGTAATCAATTTATACTATTGTTAGGTGGTGCAGTGGCAGCAATTGTTGGTTTTAGAAATAAAATTTCTTATAAACGAATGATAGAAGAGGTTGCAGAAAACATAAAATCTACAGCAGGCGCAATTTTAATTCTGTTAATGGTAGGTGCTTTAGCAGGAACTTGGTTGATAAGCGGCATAATTCCGGCAATGATTTATTATGGGTTACAAGTTTTAAATCCAACAATATTTTTAGCTGCATGCTTAATAATTTGTGCTATTATTTCTATTGCAACAGGAAGTTCTTGGACAACATCTGCAACCGTTGGTATTGCGTTAATTGGAATTGGAGAAGCACTTGGAATTTCTTTAGGAATGACAGCTGGGGCTGTTTTATCTGGCGCTTATTTTGGAGATAAGATGTCGCCAATGTCAGATACCACAAATTTAGCACCCGCAATGGCAGGAACAGATTTGTTTACACATATAAAGTATATGGCGTATACAACGGTGCCAACAATTATTATAACATTAATTATATTTATTATTTTAGGCTTTACTCAAAGCTCAACTGGTGAAGCAGATACAAACGTGTTATTAGCAGATATAAATAAAGCTTTTAATATTACACCTTGGTTGTTTTTAGTGCCGGTAATGGTTGTTTTTTTAATTGTAAAGAAAACACCGCCATTGGTCGCTTTATTAGGAGGAACTATATTAGGCGCTGTTTTTGCATTGATTTTTCAACCAGAAGTAGTTGCTCAAATTGCGGGTGTAGAAACTTTAGACTTTAGAGCTGCTTACAAAGGCGTTTTACAAGCAATAACGGTAAAAACTTCAGTTGCAACAGAAAATGTAGCATTAGCAGATTTGTTTACTGCTGGTGGAATGACAAAAATGTTAGGTACAATTTGGTTGATATTGTGTGCTATGGTTTTTGGTGGAATTATGGACGCAATAGGTGCTTTAGCTAGAATTAGTAGTTTTATGTTAAATATGTTTGATTCTATTTTTGGTTTATTTGCAAGTACAGTTTTTACTTGTATCGGTTTAAATTTTACTGCTTCAGATCAATATTTAGCAATTGTTGTTCCTGGTAAGATGTACGCGAAAGCATATAAAGATAAAGGATTGGCTCCTGAAAACTTAAGTAGAACTTTAGAAGATTCTGGTACGGTAACTTCTGTTTTAATCCCATGGAATACTTGTGGGGCATACCATTCAGGTGTTTTAGGTGTCTCTGTTTTTGATTACGCTATCTTTGCCATTTTTAACTGGCTAAGTCCTTTTATGACCTTGTTATTTGCTGCTTTAAATATTAAGATTAGACAATTGGCTAAAAAATAAGTCTCTATATAATTCTGTTGATACTAATTACTTAAAATGGATATTTATATTAGATCAGTCGAATTTTTAAATAAGAAGAAAAAGGCTATAATAAAAGAGCTGAAAAGTATCTCTGATAAAAAATTAAGGAAACCTTACAAAGCTAAATGAGATTGTTAAAAGAAAAACTTAAACTGTTTAACAGCAATAAAGGTTTGAGTCTCAACTTAAATTCAGGTAAGAGCACAAAGCGTTTTTTTGGACAAGGACAATGAAGTATAAATTTTTCTTTGTTACCAATTAAACAAGTTTACAACTACTGTTTCCTCACAAAGAATTTAGTTTGATTTGTGGAAATTTAATTAAAAATTTGATCTTTCAATCAAATCCTATTTTTAAATTCCAAAATAGCATTGTGTGGTTTCAGCGTAATTAATGGTTTTATTTGAATAGGAGATTCCTTTTCAATAATTTCGAATTGCGCTACCAAAGCAATAATTGCTAAAATCATTTCATACATGGCAAAATTATTGCCAATACACATTCTAGGTCCCGCACCAAAAGGAAAATAATTTTTTGAAAACTTAATATTTTCATCTAAAAAACGCTCAGGAATAAATTCATTTGGCTGTTTCCAAAAGTCTGAATGACGATGAATTTCATAAATTGAAAACAACAAATTCGAGCCTTTGGGTAAAACAATTCCGTTGTAAGTGTCTTCCTCAATATTTACGCGGTCCATAAAATAGGCTGGAGGAAACAAACGCATAGATTCTTCAATAACTAATTTTGTATAACTCGCATTTTTTATCCAATGCATGCAATCCGTAGATTCACTTTTTATTTTTTTGATTTCAGATGCTATTTTTGATTGTGCTGCAGGATTTCGAGCCAACAATTCGCAGGTAAAAGTAAGTGCATTTGAAGTTGTTTCATGACCCGCTGCAAACAAAATCAATATTTCATCTACCAATTGATTTTCATCCATCTTAGAGCCATCGGCATATTTTGCACTTAAAAGCATGTCCAATAAATCATGATGATCTCCGCTGCTTTGCTTTCTTTCTTCCACCAATCTTTTTAAAATTGTTCTCGAATTTTGAGTCAAGTCTAAATGCTTTTTCGTTTTTCCTGAAAGGTTAAACCACCAAACAAAAAAAGGTTGTCTTAGTTCTTGAACCAACATTTTTTGAGTAGCTTCTGTGGTATGTTGCAATGAATCAATATCAGCACCAGAAATGTTTATATTGAAAATTGATTTAATAACAGTTTGAAAAGCCAAATCATTAAAAACAGGAAAAACATCCATCGGTTTTCCAGTTTTAATATTTTTTAATTCTGCTAAAATGGTTTTTTGAATGGTATCAACCAACAGCTTAAGTTGGCCTTTGTGAAAAGCTGGCTGAATTAATTTTCTTTGTTTTTGCCAATGCGCTCCCTCAGCAGTTAACAATCCTTTTCCAACATATTTTGCTAAATCTTTGGTTTGAATATAAGATTTAGTATAATTTTTTTGATTCTTTTGAAGCGCATGTTGTAAAAGTCCAGCATCTCTACAAAACAAAACAGATTTTCCAAAACCAATTTTTAAACGAAAAATATCTCCTAAAGTATCAAAGTTTTTTGCGTGAAAAGGTAAAGGATTTTGTAAAATAGCATTGGCATGCTTTAGAAACTTAAAAAAAGAAACTTCTGGAATCTTATTGGATACACTCATTTTTAATTTTATTTGCACTCATTAACAATTCGTTTTAAAGAATTTATAAAAGTGGACTTGTTGTATTTATTTTATACAAATTTAAGCATATTCGCTTGTGTAATTTGTTGTATTTTTCATTAAATATATACTTATAAAACAGCATTCTATAGGTGCTAAATAAAATCTTTTTTTTGATCAAATCGCTATTATAATTTAAAGTTACTGGTTTGTTTACAAATGCTTATTGGGAATCTTTTTTTGTCAACAACCCAAAAATATTTAACAGTATAGCGGTCAATAATAAAACCCAAGGCAGACTATGCAACAAGACATCAAACCAATTCTCTCCTTGCATTCCGCTTTCTGCAGAAAATACATTTACGCCTAAAACCCATTGAATTTTGCCTAAAATATGAGGAGGATTAAAAGGGGCTAAACCTAAAGTTAGACTTGCTATTAGAAAAAGTTTCCAGTTACTTTTTAAACTCATCTGCCACATTGTGGCTATATAAACCAATTCCAAACCAGTCCAAAACGAATGGTTAAATCTCGATATGGATAATTAGGTGCAGAAAAGTAATTTTTATCAGTAAGACTAGAGGTAGCATTGTCTACCTTAAAATACAAACGTGTTCTTCGCACCTGTGCATTAAAGAAAACATCGATGGTAGGAAAGCCTATTTGCTCATCATTCTGAATTCTAAACTCTGCTAAAAGTGGATTGTAGGCATTTGCATTGTACTTGGTAAAATACTTAAATGTAACTCCAATATTTACCAACATTGGTTTTCCTTTAAACCAATAGTCTGTGTAGTAAAACGTATTTCTTGTTACAAATTCGGGCACTCTAAAAACAGAACTTCCGTTGCTTACATTTTGATACATTATTGTGTTGTCTAAAGCAAACTTCCCAAGTTTAAACTCTCTGTTTGCTTTTACTTTTAAATAGGTAATTTGATCTGCAAATTGCTGAGGTTTGCTATTCTCATTAAAATAGGTGTAATTGTCTAAATTAGTAAAATTTAAAGAAGCATTTAACCACTTTGATTTTAAATCAAAACCAATATCTCTTGTGTTTACATTACTAAAATCGTTTTGCCAATTATAGGCATCATACTCACTTTGGTGCAATAGCGTATTAAAGTTTGGAGATTTAGAACTTAGTAATAACGTTCCTTTTACACTAAAAATACTGTCTTTTTCGTATACAGCTTCTCCTTTTAAGAAGTTTCCAGAAAGTCTGCCATTTCCTGGCGTTATACTAGCAGCTGCATTTAGTTGAAAGTTTTTAATCTTAGCATTCCAATCGGCACCAAAAGAAATGGCATTACCTTCTATTTTTAATCTATTTAAATCGCTGCTGCTATTTAGAATCGTATCGTAACCATAAGAATAACTTGTTATATTAGTCTTGGCTTTAAACTTTCCTAGAACATATTTAGAGTTAAACTCTAAGTTTAGTTCGTTACTGGTAATCTTACTTGTTGCTTTTTTATCTCTTGGGTTAGAGGAATTTGCTGTTCCAAAAAAAGCTGGAGTTAAAGTACCTTGAATAAATTCATATGTTTTATTTTCATTTGTAAGTATATGACCAACTTTAAGATTGCTAAAATCTTTGTCATTAATGGTGTCTTTGCTAGAGAGTAACTTGTAGCTTTGTTCCATATAAACTCTATTGCCATCAAACTGACTCTCAGAATCTGTTAAGTTTACATCTAAACGCGCTCTTGTAGTGAAGTTCGGATCATCTTCTATAAAGTTCACTAGAGATTCTGCAGTTAAGCCTCCGTTTTCTTGGTGAAAGAAATCTTGAGAGGTTAAATGACCCTTTATTTGATATTGATTCTTTTTAGTGCGGTACTGAAAAGTACCTCTAAAATTGCCATTACTTACTAAAGCTTGTCTATATGCTCCTAAAGAACGCAACCCTTTATACGAAAGAGAAACATTTAATCTTTTAGAAAAGTTTAAGGTGAACAGTGCATCTAGCACCTGGCCCTGTTGTAAGCCAGTTCTATAAAGTATTTCTGTCGTTGGTGTTGGTATTTCGAAATAGTCAATGTCATCAATATTAAAATAACTTGCCTGTTTTGCAGAAAAACCAATGTCTGGAAATGGATATACATTGTTAAAACGATACCCTAAATTATTTACTGCTTGCCCTTGATTATGAAATTCTAAAAATTCGAATAAATCTTTTCTTAGGTAATTAAACTTATATTCTTTTTGCAGTGTAAGCGTAGTGTCTATATAAGTTGTATCTCTTTTGTGTGAAATAATTTTATAATCTGTATACTTCGTTTTCCCAGATAAAGTAACCGTAGTACTACTAAAAGTATTTATAGAATCTGATTGCTTATTTGAATACTGCTTTAATTTACCGCGCTTTAGTTCTCTTTGCGAAAATAAGCCAGTTGAAATAAAAAGGCTAATTAATAATGCGAGTAGTATGTTACTTTTCATATAGAAATTCTTCGTCAACAAATGTAAAATAATTAAACGAAAATAGCAGCGAATAATTATTTTGAAAAACATAAATTACAAATGATTTTTTAAAAGTTCTTTTTTCTTCTTTATTTTAGAACGAATATCTAATAGAATTTTTCTTTTCTTTGTAGTATGTTACAACTAAATTATAGCGGGTTTTCTTTAGAGGCTGGCACAGACGAAGCGGGCCGAGGATGTTTGTCTGGCCCAGTGGTAGCAGCAGCTGTTATATTGCCAGAAGATTTTACACATCCTTTTTTAAATGACTCTAAACAACTATCAGAGAAAAAAAGGGAAGAAGTAAAACCATTTATTGAAGCACATGCAATAGCATATTCAGTTTCTTTTGTTTGGCAGCAAGAAGTAGATGAAATGAATGTATTGCAAGCCTCTATAACAGGAATGCATCGGGCCATTGCTGCTTTAAAAATTACCCCAGAATTTATTATTGTAGATGGGAATAAATTTAGAGATTATAAAGAAATTCCGCACGAAACCATTGTAAAAGGAGATGCTAAATATTTAAGTATTGCAGCTGCATCGGTATTGGCAAAGACATATAGAGATGCTTATATGGCGAAGATCCATAAAGAATTTCCAATGTATAATTGGGCAAAGAATAAAGGGTACCCTACTAAAGAGCACAGAAATGCTATTAGAGCATTTGGTGCAACAGACTATCACAGAAAAACCTTTCGGTTATTGCCAGAGCAAATAAAGTTGAAAATATAAATTTAAAAGTATTTTTTCAGTTACAACTTGCATAAACTTATTTAAATAGAATCCTCATTTATATTTAAATCATACATAAACTTTTTCTATTTTTACGTTCTAAATTTAGATGATGATTAAAAAAACACGCGCAGAAATTACCAAATGTATTCTTCATAAAGTAGCTAATAAATTTAACAGTGGGCAAAATGTTTTTTCAGATGAGTTAATTCGTTTTGATCAAGAAAGTTACGACTTAATGAAGAATTTTTTACTAAAACCATTTGGCGCGTTAACGCAAAGTTATCGTTTTTCGCACCATGCAGATGTGCGTTTAAATGAGCTAAATAATTATGCTTCAGAAATTTTTAAAGAAGAAAGTTCTTTTGTAGAATATTCTAAAAATATTGTAAACCATTTATTTGAACAATCTAATTCTGCACAAATAAAAACAGGAGACGTACTAATTGTTTTTATTGAAGGAATAGAGTATAAAGATGTCTTAACAGAGGCAATTGGTATTTTTAAAATTGAGAATAAAGTTGATTTTTTTCAAACATATTTAGACGACAATCAAAGTTTTGATGTGGTGGTCCAAAAAGGAATTTCAACAAAAAAAATAGACAAAGGTTGTTTGATCTTAAATACATCAGACACAGAAGGCACAGTTGTTTTATCTGTAGATAATAACAATTATGACGCACAATATTGGAGTAAGTATTTTTTAGGTGTAAAGCTTGCAGATGATCATAATTCACATACGCAGAGTTACTTAGAGATGTGTAAAGAGTTTTCTGAAGAGGTTATTAAACCAGAATTAGGAATGCAACAACAAGGTAATTTTCTTGCAAATACGGTAGATTATTTTAAAGAAAACGAATCTGTAGATTATGCTACCTTTAAGGATGAAGTTTTTGAGGAAGAAAAACATAAAGAACAGTTTGATGAGTACAAAAAACACTTCGAAACTCTAAACGATGTTTTAATTAGAAATAATTTTGATGTCTCTGGAGTAGTGCTAAAGAAAGAAAAAAATAAACTAAAAACAGAAATAAAATTAGATACAAATATTAGTATTAAATTAGATGTTGATGCACCAGAAGCAGCTTCAGAATATTTGGAGAGAGGGTATGATGAAGAGAAAAAAATGAAGTTTTATAAAGTGTATTTTAACGAAGAAAAATAGACGGGAGTCATTGCGAGGAACGAAGCAATCTCTTAATTAAAAAGGCAGATTTTTAAGGACGAAAAAATTAACCAACCAAAATCTCTTCAACCTCAAAAAGTGTTTTAAAATGTTTTAAAATCTTCCCTTTTACTTCTTCTAAATCTAGCTTTTCACCCAATTCAGATTCCATAGACGCTACAGCTTTTCCACGAATACCACATGGAATAATATGGTCGAAGTAGCCTAAATTTGTGTTTACATTTAAAGCAAACCCATGCATTGTTACCCATCGTGAAGAGCGTATGCCTAGAGCGCAAATCTTCCGAGCAAAAGGGGTGCCAACATCCAGCCAAACACCAGTTTCACCAGCACTTCTAGCACCTTTTAAACCATATTCTGCAATGGTTAAAATTATAGACTCCTCAAGCAATCGCAAGTATTTGTGAATATCTGTAAAAAAATTTTCTAAATCTAAAATAGGGTATCCAACAATCTGACCAGGACCATGGTACGTAATATCACCACCACGATTTATTTTATAAAAAGTTGCTCCTTTTTCTTCGAGTTGCTTTTCATTTAGTAATAGGTTGCTTAAATCACCACTTTTACCTAAAGTATATACATGCGGGTGCTCAACAAACAAAAGATGATTGTCTGTTTCTATGCTAAGGTTCTTCCTTCGATTACCAATTTTTATAGCTACAATTTCTTGAAGTAATGCTGTTTGATAGTCCCAAGTTTCTTTGTAATCCTTAATTTTTAAGTCTTTAAGTAGTATTTTTTTATTCATATGGCCGTGTACAAAGGTAAATATTTCATTACATTTGAAGACATAACACCCTTAAAAATTTAGTATGAAAATGAAACAAGTAAACCCTACTGAATTCCTGGTGCTATTTATTTTTTTCTTTTCTTTCGTTTCAGCTGCACAAACGCAAAAATGGAGCTTGATTTCAGAGAATGTAAAGACCATTTCTCAAGAAAAATTGATGATTCGAAAAGAAATGCCAACTACTTTTCAATTATACAACTTAAACGAAAGTGCTTTTAGAAGTAAAATAGCTACTGTGAAGCAAACAAAAAATAAAACCATACAAATACCTACTTCACAGGGTTTAAAAACTTTTTATATTGAAGAAGCTTCTAATTTTTCTAAAGAACTTGCCGCAAAGTATGTGAATATAACAACATACTCTGGAAAACAAGTGGATAACAATGCCATAAAAATGAGACTCTCTAAAGGTTTAGATGGATATCATTTTGCAGTTTATGAGCCAGGAAAACCTTCGTTTTATGTAGATTCTTATACAAGAGATAATAAAAAACTGATTGCATATAGCAAAAAAAACCTTCAAAAAAAGGCCTCTAATTTTACTTGTGAGGTTTTAGAATTAGGAGCTGTAAAGACTACGTCTTCTTTTGAAAATAAAATTACGAATGATGGTTTGCTTAGAACTTTTAGGTTGGCACTGGCAACTACAGGAGAGTATTCTCAATATCAATTAAACAGATTAGGTATTTCTGCGAGTGCAACTACAGCTGTAAAAAAAGAGGCAGTGTTGTCTGCAGTAAATGCAACTATAACTAGAGTTAGCGGCGTTTTTGAAAATGATTTAGGCGTTAAATTTGAGTTAGTAGCAGACAATGATGCTCTTATTTTTTTAGATGCTGAAAATGATGGTTTAAGTAATGACGCCCCAAATAGTTTAATTAACGAGTCTCAAACTAAAATAGATGGAAGTATCGGGAACGCTAATTATGACGTTGGTCATACATTTAGCACAGGTGCAGGAGGATTAGCAGGTTTAGGTGTGGTTTGTATAACCAATCAAAAAGGAAGAGGAGTTACTGGTATTGGAGCTCCTTTTGGAGACGAGTTTGATATTGATTTTGTTGCACACGAATTCGGACATCAATTTGGGGCAAATCATACTTTTAACGGAACTTCTGGTAATTGTTCTGGTTCTAATAGAAATAACAACACCGCCGTAGAGCCAGGAAGTGGAACTACAATTATGGGATATGCAGGAATTTGTTCTGGACAAAACGTTCTAAACGATAGTCATGATAACTTTCATAGTATAAGTATCGCAGAAATGACAAATATTATAAGTTCTTCTGCAACTTGTGCAGGTACTTCAGATATAGGTAATACAGCGCCTATAGCAAATGCAGGTTTGGATTATTCAATTCCAAAATCTACCCCTTTTATTTTAAAGGCAGTTGCTACGGATGTTGATGCAGCAGATATTTTAACTTACAACTGGGAGCAAATAGATAATGAAGTTGGCTTTGCAATACCGCCTGTCTCTGCAAATGGAGGGGGCGCAATGTTTAGGTCTTTACCTTCCTCTATCGTTTCTAGTAGATTTATGCCCACTTTAAATACCGTGATCTCTGGGAATACTTCTTCTACCTGGGAAGTATTACCGTCTGTTGAAAGGGTATTGGATTTTTCTTTAACTGTTAGAGATAATCATTTTGGTGCAGGAGGCACTGCAAGAGATGATTTGAGGATTACAGTTGCAGATGCAGATGCTTTTACGGTTACTTCACAAAACACAACTACAATCTGGAATGCAGGAAGTACTCAAAACATAACTTGGAGCAAAGGAACTTCAGATGTTGCTCCTATTAATTGTAAGAATATAAACATTAAATTATCTGAAGATGGAGGTCTGACTTTTCCAATAACATTAATTTCGAATACTGCGAATGACGGTTCAGAAAATATTATTGTACCAAATAATATAACTACACAGGCTAGAATAATGATAGAAGCAGCAGATAATATCTTTTACAATGTAAATGATGTAAATTTTGAAATTGAATCTACTTCTCCTTCTTTTGTTCTTAAAAATAATAGTGGAGATTTGTCTGCTTGCAATTCAGGAAATCAGACGGTAGATTATACCTTAATTTTAGATTTTATTAATGGTTTTGGTGAAAATGTATCTTTTGCAGCTAGCGGTCAACCTGCTGGCTCTGTGGTAGCTTTTAGTCCTGCAGCGATAAACAGTGATGGTAATGTTATCATGTCGGTTTCTAATTTAGACGGGGTAGCGGAGCAAGAGTATATTATAAATATTCAAGGAAATAGCACAAGTATAAATCAAAATATAGTTGTTAAATTAGACATTACAGATTCAGATTTAGAAACAGTAATATTAGTATCTCCGACGGATGGAGCAACAGGTATTTCCTTATCAGATACATTAATCTGGGAAGCCGAAACAAACGCAAGTTTTTATGTTGTTGAAATCGCAAATGATGACGCATTTACAGAGGTTATAGCTAATGGAGAGCCAACTACAAATGCATTTAATTTAATTAACTTAGATGGAAATACAACGTATTATTGGAGGGTAAAAGCTGAAAATAGTTGTAACGAAGGGTCTTTCTCAAGTTCATTTAGTTTTACAACTGAGACACCTTCTTATTGTACTTCAACATTTACAGATGAAGCAGGAGGAACGGAGCACATAACAAATGTTACATTCAATGCAATTAATAACGATTCTGGCAATAATACTTCTGGAGGTTATGAAGATTTTACATCTATAAATACAGACGTTTTAAGAGAAATCAGCTATGCGGTAAGTGTAACATTTAATACTGGAGGATTTCAAGATCATTGTTATGTTTTTATCGATTGGAATCAAGATTTTGTATTTGATAAAGATACCGAAAGATATGACTTAGGCTCGAATTTAGACGATGTTTCAACTGCAACACTTTCTATAAAAGTGCCTTTAGATGCGCAATTTGGAAAAACAAGAATGCGTGTTCTTATAGAGTATTACGACTCAGATAATGCTTCTGGTGATGGACCTTGTGATGCAGATCATTTAACAGAATGGGGAGAAACAGAAGATTATTCTATTACAATTATTGACAATACAGCTTCGATAGAGGATATTTCTTTTGAAGGATTTAATTTATATCCAAACCCAACAAAAGGAGAATTTAAACTAAACTTGACATTAGTAAACACCGATAAAGTATCAGTACAACTATATGACGTAAGAGGTCGTTTAATTGGAGAAAAGAACTATTTCAATACAAACATTAACTTCTCTGAAAGTGTCTTTTTTGAGAAAGCAGGTACCGGTTTATACTTGGTGAAAATTACAAATGGAAATAAACAGACTACTAGAAAAATATTAATCAAATAAGTAAAGTATACTATTTATTAAAAGACCACATTATTAAAAATAATGTGGTCTTTTTTGTGATGAATAGCGAACAAGAAGTTTTATAAACAGCTTTCTATATGTACGTAAATTTTACAGTAACAAGAAATAGTAGTTTGCTTTTTGTATCGATAAAAGGCGCTCCCCGTTTTTCTATAAAAATTGGCGCAAGCAAACCACTAGAAAATTAATAATTAAATAAACTAAATATTTAACCAATAGGTTAATTTTAAATTTAATGATTTAAACCTAGGAGCAAAACCATTAGAAAAGTAGTTGTCATTGTACACGATAAAAAGATCTGATAGTGACGCAAAACGCCATTGTAACCTTGTGTTAATACCTATGTTTTTTTGCTGACTACTATATTGAATAAATGTAGACCAAAAGATACTTTTGTTAAAAGTGAGGTCTACTTTAGGTCCAATTAACCAAATAGAAGCATCTGGATAAGGATCTGGGAGGTTTATTTTATCATAATTAATCTGAAGAGAACCTGAAAATTTAGGTTGAATTCTCCATGCTAAGTTAGCTTCAAAAGAATATTTTTTACCGTTAAAAAAAGTTCCTATGGATGGTTCTATTTGATAAGAGAGCGTTTTTCTCTTATCTGACCTGTACCCTAAACTAACCGTTGTGTATTTATAACTACTGTCTATGGGTAATGCGATTGCCCCATCTGTTCCTGTAGGGTCAAACGCACTAAAAAGATACGTAAAACGATTGTACATTTCTGCTGTGAATTCTCCTGTGTTTTTAAAATTTGCTTTCCATCTGCTGATTACTGCATAATCAGAGTTTTTAAAATTTAAAGTTGGTTTCCAAATAAAAATTGGGGTTATAGAAAAACTATGTTTTTGAATAGCACTCTCTATTGGCCAAAAAGTACGTTCTATTTTAGGTGTAATTTTAAAAATATCTGTTCTTCTAAGAAAGCCTAAATCAGATTCATAATTATCTCCAACATAAACACCACTTAATCTTACATTAAAATCTCTATCAAAATACTGAGTAGAAAAGCCGGCAGAATAATTTTTATCTTTTACGCCTTGAGAGAAAGATTTATGTAAGAAATATTTTCCTACCCATGTATTATCCTCAGATGCAAGACGATAATCTAATCCAATAATTCTATTGTATTTGTCTTCATTTGCGAGAAAATCGTATTTTTTTGTAGCCTGCTTGTTAATAAACATTACGCTTATATTAGATCTCTTAAATACTTTTTGTTGAAGCGTAATAACCGCATTATTTACAGTAGGAATTTCATTTTTAATATCTTCTGCGGTTTGCATTGTTAATAAACCAACTCTTAAATTGTTATTTACTTTACCACTTAGTCTTACTCCTCCAATAATATTATTCTCTATTATATTGCCATTAGCGTCTTGTGCAATACCAATTCTTCTAGAGAAAAAAGGATTAGAATCTCTGTTATTTCCAAAATCTGCAAAAAGATCGCTATTTTCAATAAAAAACTGTCTTCTTTCAGGTAATGAGATTTCAAAACGAGTAAGGTTTGTAACTTGTTGGTCTACTTCTACTTGAGAAAAATCTGGATTTATAGTTACATCTAAATTTAAACTATTACCAATAGTAAACTTTGCATCTCCGCCAAACTTTAAATCTGTTTTTGAAATATCATTTTCAAAATCTTTGGCTGTAATTGTATTTACATATGGTATTATAGAAATAGGAGTTTTAGATTTTCCTAAGGGTTTTTCAAAAATCATTTCACCCATATATGCCAAGTTAAATATAAATTGATTTTGAGGTATATTTACCCAGGTATTTCTTACATTATCTTGTGTATCAAATTGGTAACTGTTAAATCTCCATTTCGTTTCACCCTCTCTATATTTAAAAGCAGATAAAGGAATAATCATTTCTGCGATATAGTGGTCTTCTTTTATAGCTGTTTTACATTTCCATTTAGTATCCCAGGCCATTGTAAAATCTCTTAATTCAGAGCCACCTCCAGAAAGCAGCATTTCTCTTTTTATCCCGTAGGGGTTTGTTCCAAAAATAAAGGCATTTGTACCGTCATTAAATGTATCGAAAAGTAATGTGATATTGTCACTACCACTGGCACTAAAATCTCTTCTAAGCGAAGGAATTATAAAATCATTTGCCAATGCATTTACCTTTATACCAACATACAGATTGTCATCATCAAAAAGAAATTTAATAGTGGCTTGTTGTTTTGCTTGTATACTATCTAGAGGAAAATATTGCCAAAAACCAGAAGCACCTTTACTATTTTGCCATGCCATTTCGTTAAGATTTGCATCTAAAATGATTGGTTTTTCTATATAGTTAACAAATACAGATTTATTTGTTGTTTGAGAAAAACCTTGCAGAGCTAAAAACAATGCGGTAAAAAATAAAATATCTTTCAATAATTAGGTTTTTTTTGCAATTCAAATATAATAAAAAAACCTCTTATTATTTAGATGAGTTATTTTTAACTAGTTTAAATAGAGTAATTTTTAATTATTTATTTAAATTATAGCGCATAAAAAAACCGTATCAATTTTGATACGGTTTTTTTTAAATAATTTATGATTTATCCTAAAAAAGGATATTTATAATCTACTGGAGAAATAAAAGTTTCTTTTATCAATCTAACAGAAGTCCAACGTAATAAGTTTTGTGCAGAACCAGCTTTGTCGTTTGTGCCAGAAGCTCTAGCGCCACCAAATGGTTGCTGACCAACAACTGCACCAGAAGGCTTGTCATTAATATAAAAGTTTCCTGCCGCATTTTCTAACGCTTTAGAAGCTTGTTCAACAATATATCTATCTTTAGAAAAGATAGCCCCCGTTAATGCATACTCTGTAGCTTCATCAACTAACTTTAAAGAAGCTTCCCAATCTGCATCTTCGTATACATACACAGTCATTACTGGGCCAAATAACTCTGTACACATTGTTGCATACTTTGGAGAATTACTTACAATTACGGTAGGTTCTATAAAGTAACCAATAGACTTATCGTGATTTCCACCAATAATAATTTCTGCGTCTGTATCTGTTTTTGCAGCATCTATATAGCTTGCAATTTTATCAAAAGAACCTTCATGGATTACTGCATTTACAAAGTTTGAAGTGTCTTCTGGAGAGCCCATTTTTAATTCACTTGCTTGTGCAATTAAATGTTTCTTAACGTCTGGCCAAAGTGATGCAGGAATGTAAGAACGCGAAGCGGCAGAACATTTTTGCCCTTGGTATTCAAAAGCACCTCTTGTCATTGCCGTAGCAACTTGCAAAGGGTTTGATGAATTGTGTACCCAGATAAAATCTTTTCCACCAGTCTCTCCAACAATTCTTGGGTATGTTTTATAGGTGTGAATATTATTTCCAATTTGTTTCCATAATTCTTTAAAAACATGAGTAGAACCTGTAAAGTGTAATCCAGAGAAATCTGGAGACGCTAATACGGTATCAGAAATCATAACAGGATCTCCGTAAACTACATTTATAACACCATCTGGTAAACCAGCTTCTTTAAACAAATCTACAATTACTTGTGCAGAGTATGCTTGATGATCAGAAGGTTTCCAAACAACAACATTACCCATTAAGGCCGCTGATGCAGGTAAATTCGCAGCAATAGATGTAAAGTTAAAAGGAGAAATTGCATATACAAAACCCTCTAAAGGTCTGTATTCAACTCGGTTCCAAACTCCTGGTGAAGATGCTGGCTGATCTTTGAAGATATCAGTCATATACTCTACGTTAAATTTAAAGAAATCTATCATTTCACAAGCAGCATCAATTTCTGCTTGATATACGTTTTTAGATTGTGCAAGCATGGTTGCAGCATTCATTCTTGCTCTATAAGGTCCTGCTAATAATTCAGCAGCTTTTAAAAAGATAGAAGCACGTTCCATCCAAGAAACGCTAGACCAAGCCTCTCTTGCAGCCAAGGCTGTTGCAATTGCCTCATCTACATGTTTTTTGTCTGCAGTATGGTATTGGCCAACTACATGTTTGTGATCATGAGGAGGTGTAATATTTTTTGTATTTCCTGTTCTAACTTCTTTTCCATTAATATGCATTGGCACATCAATATTGCTGTTAAACATTGCTTTATAGGTAGCCAATACTTCTTCTCTTTCTGGAGAACCTGGAGCGTATGCTTTTACGGGTTCGTTCACTGCTTTTGGAACATTAAAAAATCCTCTTGCCATTTTGTAATCGTTTTAAATGTTTATAATTAAATAACCATTCCTATTCTACCTTTATCCTTTCGAAGATCCGAAAATTCAGCGTGGGAAAGAAATCATCCCGAAGTTGCACAAAAGTAATGAATTTTATTAAAAAGCGACTTTATTTTTCAATAAGTATCCTAAAGATAATTCATAATAAATTTAATAGAATTGTAAAATATTGAAGTGCCTGAATGCTATTAACTGTTTATAAGTCAGTTATTATTTGTATTTTTTCTAATTTAATAAAACCGGGATCGATAATTGAAAAGTAGGTACATACACTTTAAATTGTTCGTAGGTTTCTAAATTTATCATGGTATAAAAACCTTTCATTGCGCCCAGGTTAGATTCTAAAAAACAGCCAGATTTGTACGTATAATTATCATCCGGTACTAAAGTTGGTGTTTGTCCAACAACACCCGCTCCACTTACAATTTCTGTTCCGTTTAAAGAGTCATAAATTGTCCAGAATCTATCCGTTAACTTCACGGTTTCTAGACTTCTGTTCTCTATTGAGATGGTATAAGAGAAAATATAGTACAGTTTATTATTTCGATAACTGGTGCCGTTATAGTTTGTTTCTACAGATATTTTTATGCCTTTAGTAATTTGTTGAATCATACGTAAGTAAATATAGCTTTTTTGATTTGAATTTACAAATCAAATTTCTAATTATCTATTTTGATTGAAATATCCTTGTCCAACACCAATAACACGGTCATACAAACTTCCTGCAGCTTTGTAATATACAAGCACTGTATATTCATTTTCGGTCTGAAAGAAAGTACCATTTATCTCATTTGTATTTACAATATTGTCTGCACCAACGGTAGCAAAAGTATAGTTGTAAAAACCTTGTTTTAGCAAGATATTACCTGTATAAGTTTGGTTTTTTGGGTTGTAATACATCTTATTGCTATCAGAAATAGAAAAATCGTTAAAAGCGCCAAAAACATGCACTTCTTTTTCTTTAAATGGTCTGGCTACTTCTAATGTAAAATGCATTAAAGCGTAATCTGCTTCTGTGTTGTTGTCGTTGCCTTCTAAGGTTCTAATCGCAAATTGGCCATTGATATCTGGGCTGTACGTGTATGCTATAAAGGGATTATACATAGCAGGATATAAATAATGATTGAAGACATCTTCTTTTGTAATTTTTACAATGTTTAAGCTCCTATTTCTAATAATTTTACTGTCAAAATTTAGGTACTCATTTCCTCCCCAGAAATTTGTCTTATTTGTATAGGTGTATAATAGTTGATTTGGTTTAAAAAAAGTAGGTTGTAGGTTGTTTATTATTTCGTTCCAATTATTGTTTTTAATAATGGCTACATTAATTTCTTGGTTTGGGTTGTTTATTCTAATTTGTGAATGATTTATAGAAAACTGAATAGTTTGTTGCGTATTAACCGTTTTTGTATTTCTACTTCTTTCTACAGAAACGGCGATGGTTGCCCTGTTTTCATACAATACAAACCTCCTTGTAAACACAGCCTCATCATAGGAGTTTAAAACAGATAATAGATAATTTCCAGTCTTGGTAATAATGGTATTTATATTTGGTATTTTAACGGAATAATGATTATAATTTTGCAGTGTGTTAAAAGAATTGGTCACATTAATAATAGTGTTTTGGTCAAAACCATTTATAAACTGACTCGAAAGCAACCTGCTTTTTTGCCAATCATGTGTCATGTGTTCTATTTTGTACTGGTATTCTTTGCTATCTGCATCTAAATCATCAAAAGATAATTCTAAGACAGTTCCTAGAGGAACTATGGCCGTAAAAACATTTTCTTGCAGTGGTCTTAGTTGAATAGACTTTATATTTTGTGCATTTAAAGAAGTAATTAAAAGCAATAAAAGCCAAGTTATTTTTTTTTGCATTTTTTGTTATAGATATTTACCAAAAATAAGAAAATTAATAGATACATAGTTTTTTTTATATGAGATAACTGTTTTCATTATAAATTAAGTATTCAAGATAAATGTATTTAAATTCAAAGAATATGATTTTTTTAGAGACTATTTTTAAGGCTTCAGTACTGCTCTTTATTTTTTTTGGAAAGCGGTGTTTTGTTTTTCAAAACAAAACTATTTAGAATAAATATAAATAAGTAAATTTAACGAATATTAAGGCTTAATTATATCAGTCTTCATTCACAAAATCTTTAAATTTGCATGATTTTTTTAGATAACTAAACATTCCAATTTACTATGTCAAAAGACATTCGTATTAAAAAAGGCTTAGATATTAAGCTGGTTGGCGTTGCCGAAAAAAACACTACTAAGAGTTCTCAAAGTAGTGTCTACGCAGTAAAGCCAGAAGATTTTCACGGAATTACGCCTAAACTTGTAGCCAAAGAAGGAGCAGAGGTAAAAGCAGGAGATACACTTTTTTATTCAAAAAGTGACGAGCGCATTTTATTTCCAAGTCCGGTTTCTGGTAAAGTTACAGAGGTAATCCGCGGAGCAAGAAGAAAAGTACTAGCAGTAAAAATTGCAGCAGATACAACGCAAGTTTATAAAGATTTTGGTACTAAAGATGCAGATGCAATGTCTGCAGAAGAAGTGAAAAATCATTTATTTACCTCAGGTTGTTGGCCATTTGTAAAACAGCGTCCTTATGATGTTGTCGCAAATCCCAATCAAGCACCAAAAGCAATTTTTATTTCTGCTTACGCAAGTGCACCTTTAGCCGCTGATTTAGAATATACTTTGGCAGGAAAGGAAGCAGAATTGCAAGCGGCAATAACAGCTGTTTCTAAATTAACAGAAGGTTTAGTGCACGTCTCAGTTGGTGCAAATACTACTTCTCCTTTGGCTAATTTAACAGGCATAGAATTACACAAGGTTTCAGGGCCACATCCATCAGGAAATGTAGGTACACAAATAGCAAAATTAGATCCTATTAATAAAGGTGAAGTTGTTTGGGTAATTACACCACAAGATTTAGTGGTTATTGGTGAGTTGCTTTTAACTGGAAAACTAAATGTAAGCAGAACAATTGCTTTAACAGGTTCTCAGTTTAACAAACCACAATATGTTACTGCAATCTCAGGAGCTGCAATTGCAGATGTAACTGCAAACAACTTAAATGATGATAATACAAGAATCATCAGCGGAAACGTACTTTCTGGAAAGGAAGTAAAAGCAGATGCCTTTTTGGGGTATTATGACAATCAGATAACAGCAATACCAGAAGGAGACGATTATGAATTTTTTGGATGGAATAAACCAATCTTCAATAAAATATCTACTTCTAGAGCATTGACTTTCTCTTGGTTAACACCAAAGAAAAAATACGACCTAAACACCAATACAAATGGTGAACATAGAGCCTTTGTAGTAACAGGTTCTTATGAAGAAGTATTTCCTTTAGATATTTATCCGATGCAATTATTAAAAGCATTTATGTATAAAGATTTAGATGAAATGGAAGCTTTAGGAGGCTATGAAGTTGCACCAGAAGATTTTGCTTTAACAGAATTTGTTTGTGTATCTAAACAACCTCACCAAAAGATAATTCGCGAAGGTTTAGATTTAATGAGAGAAGAATTAGGATAAGATTATGAGCTTAAAAGGAAACTTACACAATTTAAAAGAGAAATATAAAGGAACCAAAATGGCACCTGCGTTTAATGCAATCCATACTTTTTTATATTTACCGAACGAAGTTACTCACGCAGGAGGAACTCACATTAAGGCAGCAGATGACTTAAAGCGTACAATGAATATTGTAATTATGGCTTTAATACCTTGTTTGCTTTTTGGAATGTTCAATGCAGGTTATCAACATTACGCAGCCATCGACAACTCTTTAAGAGCAGATGTATTGGCCAATTTTTTTACGTTTGATAATCTATGGATTGGAATTATAAAAGTATTGCCATTAGTAATTGTTTCATACGGAGTTGGTCTTTTAGTAGAATTTATTTTCGCAGTTATAAAAGGGCATGAAGTTGAAGAAGGATATTTAGTAACAGGAATGTTGGTTCCGTTAATTGTGCCTATAGACACTCCATTATGGATGTTATCAGTTGCAGTTGTATTTGGAGTTGTTATTGGTAAAGAAGTATTTGGAGGAACAGGTATGAATATCTTAAATCCTGCTTTAACTATTAGAGCATTCTTATTTTTTGCATATCCAACGTGGATGTCTGGAGATAAAGTTTGGGTATATGACGCTGTGAATAGAACTGGAACTGCAGACGCAATATCTGGAGAAACTATTTTAGGAAGTTATGCTCAGAACCAAGAAGTAGCATATTCTACCTTCGATAAGTTTATGGGATTTATACCAGGATCTGTTGGTGAAACTTCTACCTTTTTAATATTGATAGGAGCTGCTATTTTAATTTTTACAAAAATCGGAAGTTGGAGAATTATACTTTCAGCATTTGTAGGCGCTGCAGTTATGGGAATTATTTTTAACCAGGTAGTTGCTGCAGAAATTATTACAGAATCTAGTAAATTTTACGGCTTAATGAACACTGTTTGGTGGGAACACTTAACCATTGGTGGTTTGGCATTTGGAGCTGTTTTTATGGCTACAGATCCAGTAACAGGTTCGCAGACAAATAAAGGAAAATGGATTTATGGTTTCTTAATTGGTTTTATTTCAATTATGATTCGTGTATTTAATCCGGCCTATCCAGAAGGAGTATTCTTAGCAATTTTGTTAATGAATGTATTTGCACCAACCATAGATCACTATGTGGTTCAAGGAAATGTAAAGAAAAGATTAAATCGTACTAAAGTTAAAACTGCCTAATTATGAGTAAGAGAACAGATAGTAATGGATATACAATGATGTTTGCTGTAGTAATGGTATTCGTTGTTGGTTCTTTGTTAGCCTTTTTAGCATCGTCTTTAAAGCCTGCAATCAAAGAAAATGAGAGAATAGAAAAGCAGCAAAATATTTTGTATGCGATGGGTGTAAATGAAAATGATGCCTCTAATGCAAACTTTGTTTCTACAAAAATTGCAGGTGCAGAATTTAAGAAATACATCAAAAAACAATTGGTTTTAGAAGGAAACAAAGTTTCTGAAAGTCAAGATGCATATTTAATTGATGTTAAAAAGCAGCAAGCAAATGCAAAAGATGGTAAAGTAAGAAAGTTGCCTTTATTTGTTGGAGAAAAAGAAGGTAAAACATTTTATGTAGCACCAATTAGAGGAAAAGGGCTTTGGGATGCAATCTGGGGATATGTTTCTATGGATGAAAATATGGTAGTACAAGGTGCTTATTTTGATCATAAAGGAGAAACGCCAGGCTTAGGAGCCAACATAAAACAACGTTATTTTATGGATGATTTTATTGGAGAACACCTAATGACAGCAGCAGGAGTATTCAAAGGAATTACCGTAAAAAAAGGGAATAATGATGCCGTTAATGAAGATAAAACAGATTACGAAGTAGACGCAATTGCGGGTGCAACAATTACCGGTGATGGTGTTTCTGCTATGATAAAGAAAGATTTATCATTATATGTGCCTTACTTTAAAAACTTAAAAAAATAATTTATGGGACTTTTATCAAAAAGAGACGCAGCATTACTTACAGACCCATTAGCAGATAACAATCCAATTACCATACAAGTACTAGGTATTTGTTCTGCTTTAGCAATTACAGCAGAATTAAAAGCTTCTATTGTAATGGCAGTATCTGTGCTATTTGTATTAGGTTTAGGAAACGTAGTTATTTCTTTAATGAGAAATATTATACCTTCAAAAATTAGAATTATTGTACAGTTAATTGTAGTTGCTACTTTAGTAATTATTGTAGATTTAGTATTAAAAGCATTTGCTTATGAATTAAGTAAAACACTCTCGGTTTTTGTAGGGTTAATTATTACAAACTGTATTATTATGGGGCGTTTTGAAGCTTTTGCTTTAGGAAATGGACCGTGGAGAGCTTTCCTAGATGGTATCGGAAACGCAGTTGGATATGGTGTCATTTTAATCGCAGTTGGTTTCTTTAGAGAACTTTTAGGTTCTGGTACTTTATTAGGTTTTAAAGTTTTAGGAGATCCAATAGAAAAAACAGGCTTATACGCAATAGGATACGAGAATAACGGATTTATGTTACTATCGCCAATGGCATTAATTGTAGTTGGTATTCTTATCTGGATACAACGTAGCAGAAATACAACATTAATAGAAGAAAACTAGAAAAAGTAAGCAGTTTTCAGTCGCAGTTTGCAGTTAGATGCGAACTGAATATTGAAACTGGATACTGAAAACTCAAAAAATATGGAACATATAGAATTATTTTTCAAGTCGATATTTATAGACAACATGGTATTTGCAACTTTCTTAGGAATGTGTTCTTACCTTGCGGTATCTAAGAAAGTGGCAACAGCTGTTGGTCTTGGAGCTGCTGTAATATTTGTATTAGCAGTAACGGTGCCCTTAAACTGGCTGTTAGATCAGTATATTTTAAAGGATGGTGCATTGGTTTGGTTAGGTCCAGAATATGCAGATTACGATTTAAGCTTCTTGTCTTTTATTATGTTTATAGCAACCATAGCAACTATGGTGCAATTGGTAGAAATAATTGTTGAAAAATTCTCACCTTCATTGTATAATTCCCTGGGTATTTTCTTACCTTTAATAGCAGTAAATTGTGCTATTTTAGGAGGAAGTTTATTCATGCAATCTAGAGAAATTCCTTCTTTAGGCTTGGCATTAACCTATGGAGTTGGTTCTGGAATTGGTTGGTTTTTGGCAATTTTAGCAATTGCTGCCATTCGTGAGAAAATCAGATATTCAAGTGTTCCACCGGCATTAAGAGGTTTAGGAATTACGTTTATTATTACAGGACTTATGGCAATTGGTTTTATGAGCTTTGGAGGTATGTTAACTGGTGGAGACGAAGAAGTGAAGCCGGCTGCAGCACCTGAGGTTGTTATCGAAAAAGTACAAGAAAAAGTGAAAAAAGAAGAAATAGCAAATAATACTAAAACTATAAAATAATATGATTTTAGCCGCAGGAACGTCAGGAACAGTGATCGCTACAGTTGCAGCCTTTTTATTAATAACCTTGTTATTGGTAACGTTGCTGTTGTTTGTGAAACAAAAATTATCACCATCGGGTCCAGTAACCATTATGATTAATGGAGAAAGAGAAATAGAAGTAGCTTCAGGAGAGACGTTGTTAACTACTTTAGGAAGTAATAAAATTTTCTTACCATCTGCATGTGGTGGTGGTGGAACATGTATTCAATGCGAATGTCATGTAAACGAAGGTGGTGGTGAGGCGCTACCAACAGAATTACCTCACTTTTCTAGAAAAGAATTAAAAAGTGGTGCACGTTTGGCTTGCCAAGTAAAGGTAAAACAAAACATGAATATTTCTATTCCGGAAGAAGTTTTTGGAATTAAAAAATGGGATGCAGTAGTTGTTAGAAATTACAATGTAGCCTCTTTTATTAAGGAATTTGTTGTAGAAATTCCTGCAGATATGGGTTACAAAGCAGGTGGATATATTCAAATTGAAATACCTCCTTGTGAAGTAAAGTTTGCAGATATGGATATTACAGCGCATCCTGAAGAGCATGACTCACCAGATAAATTTAAAGCCGAGTGGGACAAGTTTAAACTGAGACCTTTGGTTATGAAAAATAAAGAAACTATCGAAAGAGCATATTCTATGGCTTCTTATCCTGCAGAGGGAAGAGAAATTATGTTAAATGTGCGTATTGCAACACCTCCGTTCGATAGAGCAAAGGGTGGCTGGATGGATGTAAATCCTGGAGTTGCATCTTCTTATATATTTGGTTTAAAGAAAGGTGATAAATGTGTAATTTCAGGACCTTATGGAGAATTCTTTATTAATGAATCTGAAGCAGAAATGTTATATGTAGGGGGTGGAGCAGGAATGGCACCAATGCGTTCTCACTTGTATCATTTATTCAGAACCTTAAAGACAGGTAGAAAAGTAAGTTACTGGTATGGTGGTCGTTCGAAAGCAGAATTATTCTACTTAGAACACTTTAGAGCTTTAGAAAAAGATTTCCCTAATTTTAAATTTTACATCGCATTATCAGATCCGTTAGAAGTAGATAATTGGAAAGTAAAGAAAGATATTAGTGATGAAACTGGAGATGGTTTTATAGGATTTATTCACAATTGTGTAATTCAAAATTATTTAGAGCATCATGAGTCACCAGAAGATATCGAATTGTATTTCTGTGGGCCACCATTAATGAACAATGCAGTTCAAAAAATGGGAGAAGACTTTGGTCTTGCAGATGAAAACATTCGTTTTGATGACTTTGGAGGTTAGGCCTTTTATCATTTTAAATAGGGTTGAGAAATTTTAAATTATAGAAAACCGATTCAGAAATGAATCGGTTTTTTTGATACACCAAAAAACAGTAGTTTTATACTATAATATAGTACAATGAATTGGATTTTTTATCTTCTTATTTTAATAAGTATTTTAGTGATAATTGGCGTTTTCCTTTATTGCTATCAGGAGCGATTGATTTTTTTGAATGGGAAAAAGTTACAAAGAGCATTTCCATTTAATTTTTCAAATAATTTTCAAGAGATTTTTCTAAAAACAAAAGATGGTCAGGAGATAAATGCGGTGCATTTTAAATTAGAAAAGCCAAAAGGTGTCGTATTATTCTGCCATGGTAATTCAGGAAATCTAGAAAAATGGGGGACAAAAGTTTCTTTATTTTTAGATTATAATTATGAGGTTTTTGTTTTTGATTATCGAAAATATGGCAAAAGTACAGGTTGTTTCAATGAAGCAAGAATGTATAGTGATGCCTTGCTAATGTATGATTATTTAAAAAGTGCTTTTAAAGAAGAAAATATAGTGGTGTATGGTTTTTCTTTAGGAAGCACATTCGCAGCTAGAATTGCAGCTAGAAATAAGCCAAAAGAATTAATTTTAGAAGCGCCATTTTTCAATTTCACGAAAGCAGTGAAATTTTATTCAAAATTTACACCCATCTTCTTATTAAAATACAAGTTTAGAACAGACTTAGATCTTGTAGAGGTAACCTCACCAATTACTGTTTTTCATGGTAATAAAGACAAGAGTACTTCCTTTAAAGATTCTAAAAAATTATTGGAATTAAACCCATCTATAGAGAATAGATTTATTGAAATAGATGGCGGCACACATCATAATATTCGAAACTCTAAATTGTATCTTGAAAAGTTACAAGAAATTTTAAAGCGTTAGTATTTTCTGAATGATATATATTGTATTTTTGGAATCTTATAAATGGATATGAAGCGTTTAGAAAAAATTTTAAAGGAGAAGAAATATATTAAAATTCCTTTAAAAAGAATAGCAACAAATCATTTAGAATTAAAAGCAAAAATTAACGGAGTAAAAGGTCGCTTTATTTTAGATACAGGTGCTTCTAATTCGTGTGTAGATTTTAACGCAATAGATAATTTTAATCTGATTGCCGAAGAGAGTGAGACAAAAGCGTCGGGAGCAGGTGCAACAGATATGGAAACCCAACTTTCTAAAAATAATATTTTAAAAATTGGAAAATGGAAGACTCATAAATTTCATTTAGTATTGTTTGATCTATCGCATGTAAATACTGCTTTAACGGATCATAATGCAAAGGAAGTAGACGGTATTATTGGTGCAGATATTCTGCGAAGAGGAAAAGCGTTTATAGATTATAGCAAAAATGTTTTATACTTAAGGAAGAAAAAAAAATAATTAATTAAAATAAGAAAACATGAGTTTGCAAAAAAAAGTAATGGATAAAATGAAGGAAGCAATGAAGGCAAAGGATACTGTTGCTTTACAAGCTTTAAGAGCAGTTAAATCTGCCTTTTTATTAGCCAAAACAGCAACGGGTGTTCAGTCAGAAATTACGCCAGATCAAGAACTCAAAATTATACAGAAACAAGTAAAGCAAAGAAAAGATAGCGCAGCTATTTTTATAACACAAAATAGACAAGATTTAGCAGATCCAGAATTGGCAGAAATAGCTGTCTTAGAACAGTTTTTACCAGCAGCTTTATCTGAAGAGGAAATTGAAAAGGTTGTGGCTTCAACAATCAAAAAATTAGGTGCTTCAGGCATGAAGGATATGGGTAAAGTAATGGGTGTTGTTTCTAATACCCTTTCTGGGCAAGCAGATGGTAAAGTAATCTCTACTTTGGTAAAGAAGTTGTTGATGAATTAATTTTTTAAATATAATTATGGCTCCATAGTTCAACTGGATAGAATATCAGGTTTCGACCCTGACGGTTGCAGGTTCGAGCCCTGCTGGAGTCACTTACATAAACCAATCATTTTTTATAAGAATGATTGGTTTATTAATTAATAGCAAGTTCTTACTCATTTTGTAATAAGTATCGCTCGATACTCTCTTTATTACCTAGATTAAGTTTTGTTTTAAGACGCCCTTTTTTTATAACAACACTGCGGTATTGAATGCTTAAAATTTGAGAAATCTCATGCATAGTAAAATTTAATTTTAATAGTATGCAGAACTCGAGATCTCTAGAAGTTAATTTTGGGTGTTTTTTAATAAGGTTCTTACAGAAATATTCATTGTTTTCATTAAACTTAATAATGAAATTTTTCCAGTACTTATTCTTTTCATCTACACTTTTGTCTGTTGAATTAAACGTATTTAGTGCTTCGCGCAAATTCAGATTTAATAAATCTAAGTCAATAATTTTTTTTGACAATATAGCTTTAGATTTTATTGAGGCACCCTTATAAGATTTTAAACTTTTCTTTTCTACCCCAATTAATGCTTTTAAAATATTTGTTCTTTTTTTATAAGCCAAAGTCAATACTAAAAAAGAAAAAGCAGCTATAATAAGTATAAATAATATTTGATATTTATTATTTTCTTCAACTAAACTATTTTGAGTCTTTAAAGAATTGATGTTTTTATTACTCGCGAGAAGCTCAGTTTTAATAACATTATTTACTTTCTTATTTAAACTATCAGATAGTTTAAATAAATTCTCTTGAGCCAATAAGTCTTTTGTGAAGTCGTTTTTTTTGAGGATTTCTAGTGTTTTTAAAAAGGAAGTTTTGTCAATTAAACTTCCTTGTTTGTAAATAGAATCTATTGCTATCCGTTTAAACTCTTCCGCTAATTTAAGGGTGTCATTAACGCTTGACAAGTATAGTATATAATCATCAAGAAGCTCTAAAGTTTCGTTAGTCTCAAGCTTTTTTGCGATGTTAAAACTCGTTTTAAAAAAATAACCAATACTATCTTTACTGTTATTTTTTTTTGACTTTAATAAAATATTTCCTTTTAAATTGTAATAGCCTGCAAGAATACGTAAATTTTCTACTTTAAGTAGGTGCTTTTGTTGAATGCGATTTAGAATATGCTGAGCTCCAGTAATGTCATCTAACTCTAGGAAACAATTGCTATAATTTATTAATGTGAGATAGTAGTAACTATAATCTTTTATACTTAAATGATACGAAGCACTCTTTTCGTATAATGGCAATGCGAGGTCGTGTAATTGATTTTTTTTATAGAAATTAGCTAAATTATTTTGATAATTAGCCAACTCATTACTGGATCCTGCATCCTTTAAAAAAGGCAACGCTTTTTCAAAATTTTCTTTCGCTTTTTTAAAATTATTTTTCAAACTATACAGAGAAGCCAACTGTGAATAAATTTCCCCTTTATTTTTGCTTGTTAAGTATTTATTTGACAAGAGGTTTTCAAATAAAGAGATAGCTTTATTATTCTGACTATTTCTTTTATACAGAATAGCTAAATTTATTAGGGTTCCAATATTATTTTTTTCAGAACCGATAGACAATGATCGTTTAAAATAAATAACTGAGCTATCTTTTTTATTTTGATACCAAAAGTACAGCGCTGCATTATTTAAATCCTTAGATTTTATTGAATCTGGTTCAATAATATGCTGTTTAAGAATTTTTTTTAAAAAATAATAAGAACTGTCTGGTTGTGTGTTAAAGTAACTTTTAAATTTTTGTCTCAACACAGTAATGTCAACTTCCTGGCTAAAAGAGATTGTTGTAATTAAAGCGAAAGCCAAGGAGCATAAAATTTTCTTATTTATTTTTAGCATCTTTATCATGTATTAAAACTTAAAACGATAATCAATTATACGTTTTTAATTTTTTTATAAAAACTAAATTAAATGTAACAGAATGAATTTGTATACCATTTGTATACCTCTTATATTTTATATAGATCTAATAATTATATAACTTTATCATTTAATTATATAACACTTAATCTATTACAATTTATTAACAAATATAACAAAAATGCATATTTCATTTGTGTTTTATTTTAGTTAAAAACTGAAATAAATTTAGAATAATTTAAAAAAATTAGTAATTAATAAAATAATGAGCATAATAATGAGGAAAAAACGTAAATCAAATCAGAGACCGTCTCCAAAACAACAAAAAATGTTGGATATGTTTGCAGTCCTATTTGTTTGTGGAATCTTAGGGTTGATAATTACGTTATTGATTTTAGTATTAGTAGATATCGATCCAAACGGTGTAACTTATTTTGTATAAAATTATAGTGTCTTTTAGAATTTTTTATGAAAGTTATTGGGGTATATAATTAATATAAATGACAAGTAACGTATTGAATATCTAGAAAGGATTGCTAAATTGCATATTAAACTTAGATAATTGTACTCAAAAAAATTACTTCAACTCTTATTCTTCTCATTCCTGTTTTTCTTGGGTGCTTTCTCGTTCATAGCTAATACTTCTTCATCAAAAGATATAGCAGTCGAAACAGAACAATTACTACCGGAGCAGTTAGAAGAAGTTCCTGTTAATTTACTAGCGCATTATCCTAAAAAAGCTACTACAAAAGTGCGTTTTAAATTAGACTCTCTTTTAAAACGCATTCATAAAAGACATGATTTTCACGGTGCAGTATTAGTAGCAAAAAATAAAAAAATAGTCTATCAGAATCAGATAGGGACAGCCAATTTTAAAAAGAAAACGCTCTTAAATAACGAATCTGTATTTCAATTAGCTTCGGTAAGTAAGCAGTTTACCGCAGCGGCTATTATGTTGTTACAACAAAGAAATCAACTAAAGCTTACAGACACTGTAAATAGGTATTTTCCAGAATTTCCTTATAAAGCTGTAACTATTAAAAATCTTTTAAACCATACCGCAGGCTTGCCAAAATATTTTTGGGTAGCAGAGCATAAGTGGAAGCAAGAAAAGGCACCTACAAATAGTGAAATGATGGAGTTTTTAGAATCGACTGATGTGAAGCGGTATTTTAAACCAGGACGTAATTTTGATTATTCCAATACAGGTTATTTTGTGCTCGCTTCTATTGTTGAAAAAATTTCTGGCACCTCCTTTAGCTCTTTTTTAAAAAATAATATTTTTGAACCATTACAAATGACACATTCATATGTATACAGTTTTGAAAACGATTCTATTAGAGAGAATCAATTAGATGGGTATCGATTGCACAGAGGCTGGAGGCATGTTAAAATTCGCAGTACAGTAAATGACGCTATTGTTGGTGATAAAAATGTATATACAACAGCAGAAGATTTGTTTAAATGGACACAGGGATTAAATTCAGGAAACCTGCTTTCAAAAAAGTCACTAGCGCTTATGTTTACCAAAGGAGAAACAATCTACGGTAGAAAAGTGCCTTATGGCTTTGGTTTTAGAATAGATACTAAAGAGAAAAATACTATTTACCATTATGGTAAATGGAACGGATTTAGTACTGGTCTTACAACATATTTAGAAGATGATCTAGTTATTATTGTATTAGAACATACCAGCTATAATGCTTTAAAATCATTAAATAGAAAGATAAAGAATATTGTTGCTAAGAATTTCGATATTTAATTTTAAGCGTATTCAGATGTTAATTCATCTACAATTAAACCATCTTCTAAAGTTTGTATTACACCCATTGCTGCTCTTTCGCCAGCGATCATCGCGGCATTTAGAGAACCATTTAATAATTGATCTCCAGCTAAAAATATGGTAGATTTCAGCTTTGTTTCAGTACTCGAAATTTCATATTGAAGATTCCTTAACCTAGGCAATGCTTTTTTAATTTGATATCTTTTTAAGAAAGTTACATCTTTAATAGCGCATTTAGAATACAGCTCTGCAACTACTTTTTTAATGAATGCGTTTTCTGCTAATTGATGGTTTTTAATAACGGTTACAGACAATAACCCTTTAGACTTTTTATTTAAAGTTGCAACACTGGTGTGATAAAAAATATTATTTATGAGCGCATCCTCATCAGCAATCAGGCCAATTAAAGGTTTATTTAGGATGCTTGTTTCGGTCTCAAAATATAGGGTATCACAACTTTTCCATTGGGTCTCTTGGTTCTTTAAGTTTGAAATCAAAGGACTCGCATCTGAAGCAATAATGCTAATATGACTCTGTAAAGTATGACCATCTTCTAAAATAATATGCTTATCTTTTACTTCTTTCACAAGTGAATTGAATTTAAAAGTAGTACTTTTTAAGTTATTTTTTAATTGATTGGGTATTGCTTGCATTCCATTTTTTGGAATTACAGCGAAACCATCTCCAAACATTTTATAGACAAATTCAAACATTCTGCTAGAAGTTTCTAATTCGGTTTCTAAAAAAATGCCACTAAAAAAAGGCGTGAAAAAATCGTTAATTATTTCATTAGAAAAACCAAAGTCTTTTAAATATTGAAGTGTTGTTTTTTCCTCAGTTTTAAAAATAGCAGTTATTTTCTTTTTCTTTAAAAGTGTATTAAGCTTTAAAATTTTTAATTTGTCAGAAAATGTTCCAATAGAAGATCTTAATGTAGGAAATAATAAAGAGATCTTACGCAAAGGATCTCCAATAGTTTGTGCTTTTCCGTGTTTAAAAATAGTTGCACCCGGTAAAAGTTTTTGCAAGTCTAAAGCCTTATAATCTAAATATTTTTTTGCTGCAGGGTAGGAGGTTAAGAGTACTTGAAAACCGTGATCTAAAGTATAACCATCTACAAGGTCTGATTTAACACGACCCCCAACAGTAGCAGAGGCCTCTATAATTGTTGGATGATAGCCATGGTTTTCTAAAATTTGGGCAGTAATTAAACCACTAATTCCTGCACCAATAATATGAATTTTATATGCTGATTTCTCCATTTTCAATTGCTTTTAATTTCTCTTTCTTTTTTAAATACGAAGTGATGATTCTTTGAACATCTCTGTTGTCTTTTTTTGGTTCTACAAAAAACTGATAGTCTTCTGGGTTTTCTAATTGATCTGATTGTTGTGCATCTACATATCCAATACCTTTGTAAATACCATCTAGTACCAGAGCAAAACCCACTTCATTTTTGGTTCTTCCTGTTTCTTTAATAACTAAATTTTCTGCACCAATACCTACCGAATTAATTGCTGCTTTTACTCTTTTATTATACTCTTCTACCGATTCTTTATCACAACAAATACCTTTACACTCTTTTAATTGATAATGAAAACAACTAGAAACATTGGTTTGTAAATGACAGTATTTTGGGCACAGTTCAAATTCAGCGCATAAGGATTCAATATGTTTTCTGCATTCTGCCACAGAATAGTATTTCATGATTGCATTCGGCGCTAACTTTAATCGATTGTAGGCTAAATGTATAATTCCTTTTTGATCTTCATAAGAAAATAGTCCAATAGCTTCTCCTGCTCTTCTTTGGGCTCTGTTAAATTTAGGGTAGATATGTTTTATTTCTGAAGACTCTAGTAATAAAGCTAATAACTCACTGCCTGTTTTTACAAAAGATATATCTGCAGTTTCTAAGCACATGTTTTGTTCTTTTTTCTTCTTGTCATAAAAATGACTAATAACACGTTGTTTTATATTGTTTGCTTTTCCAACATAAATAACTTCTTTGGCTAAATTTTTAAAGTAATAAACACCAAATGTTTCAGGTAGTTTATCTACTACTATTTTATCTAAAAGAGGCGGCAGTGTTGCTTGCCTAGATTTCGGATTCAAAAAAGAGTTGATTGTAAAATTATCATCTCTTAATAGTAAGCGTCTAAACAACTCTGCAGTGGCTTCAGCATCTCCCTTTGCTCGGTGTCTGCCGTTAATAGGAATCTTTTCAGCAGTGCAAATATTCCCCAAACTATACGAAGGTAATCCCGGAATTATTTTTCTTGTCAAACGAACGGTACAGAGTTTCTTTCTTTTAAAATCAAACCCTAGGCTCTTAAATTCAGCATGAATTATATTGTAATCGAAGTTTACATTGTGCGCAACAAAAATAGTGCCTTTGGTAATGTCTTCAACTTTTTTTGCAATTTCATAGAATTTTGGTGCATTTCTAACCATTGCATTTGTAATACCTGTAAGATTGGTAATAAATGTTGGTATATTTTGTTCAGGATTGACAAGTGAAGTAAATTCATCTATAACTTTTTTTCCATCAAAAATTAAGGCAGAAATTTCAGTTATTTTCTGCCCTTTTTGGCCGTGTCCTGTAGTTTCTATATCTACTATTGCGTATAACAATTATCCGATTAAGTTTTTTAGATCTTCAATAGTTTCTGTAGGGTTTTCAGCTCCAAAAACATAACTTCCTGCAACTAAAACATTTGCTCCAGCTTCAATTAAAGCGTTTGCATTTTTATCTGTAACACCTCCATCAATTTCTATAAGGCAGTCAGATTCTGTGAAATCTATCAAATGTCTTAACTGACTTACTTTTTTATAGGTGTTTTCAATAAAAGATTGGCCACCAAAGCCAGGATTTACACTCATGATGCACACTAAGTCTAAATCTTTAATTACATCTTCTAAAACAGCAATTGGTGTATGCGGGTTTAAGGCAACACCTGCCTTCATGCCTGCTGCTTTTATAGCTTGAATGGTTCTGTGTAAATGAGAACAAGCTTCATAATGTACCGTTAGTATGTTTGCGCCTAAATCTGCAAATGTTTGAATGTATTGATCTGGATTTACAATCATTAAATGGGCATCAATAGTCTTTTTTGCATGTTTAGAAATTGCTTTTAAAACAGGCATTCCAAAAGAAATATTTGGTACAAAAACACCATCCATAATATCAATATGAAACCAATCTGCTTCGCTATTGTTAACCATTTCGATGTCTCTTTGTAAATTGGCAAAGTCTGCCGCTAAAATTGAAGGTGCAATTAAATTACTCATTAGTTTGTGGTTGTGTTGTGATTTTATTTGGTAAAGATAATTAATTCGTTATTGAGAATGAGATGGAAGAAGTAATATATTTCACAGATAAGGTTTGGCCTTATTTACGTGTTTGTTTGAGCGCTCATCCTTTTTGATTGGAAGCGAGCAGTGCAAGTTGAAAATAGCTTCAAATAAAAAAAACTCTCGAAAATAAATTCGAGAGTTTTCTTGAAATATAATTACTGTATTAGCCGGCATCAGTAAGATGCCAAAAGAGGTCTGCGATTGCTAACCTAAGTATGTCATTAAAATTTTAGATCTAGAAGTGTGTTTTAATCTTCTAATTGCTTTTTCTTTAATTTGACGCACACGCTCACGTGTTAAATCAAACGTTTCTCCAATTTCCTCTAAAGTCATTGGTTGATGCTCACCTAAACCAAAGTATAATTTTACAACATCTGCCTCTCTAGGAGTTAATGTTTCTAAAGCTCTATTGATTTCTATTCTTAGAGACTCATGTAGTAGTTTTCTATCAGGATTTGGAGATTCTCCAGAGTTTAAAACATCATATAAGTTCGAATCTTCACCTTCAATTAAAGGTGCATCCATAGATACGTGACGTCCAGAATTCTTCATAGATTCTTTAACATCATTTACTGTCATGTCTAATTTCTTAGCAATTTCTTCAGCACTTGGTGGACGTTCATTTTCTTGTTCTAAGAAAGCATACATTTTGTTAATTTTATTGATAGAACCAATTTTATTCAACGGTAAACGTACAATTCTAGATTGTTCTGCTAGTGCTTGTAAGATAGACTGGCGAATCCACCAAACAGCATATGATATAAATTTAAATCCCCTAGTTTCATCAAAACGTTTTGCTGCTTTAATTAAACCTAAGTTACCTTCATTAATTAAATCTGGTAATGTTAATCCTTGATTTTGATATTGTTTTGCAACAGATACCACAAATCTTAAATTTGCTTTTGTTAATTTTTCTAATGCTCTTTGATCTCCTGCTTTAATAAGCTGTGCTAGCTCTACTTCTTCATCTGCAGTAATTAAATCTACCTTTCCAATTTCCTGTAAATATTTGTCTAACGACGCGGTTTCTCTATTGGTAACCTGCTTGGTAATTTTTAGTTGTCTCATGTATTCTAATCTGTAAGCTTTTAGGATTATAAAGAAGGGCTTACATATACTTATACGAGGTAAATGGGATGAATGTTACAAAAGAGTTTTATTTTTTTAAAAAAAAGATAAAATATTGTAAATATTGCTAAAAAGTACCGCCAATATCCTCATGAATTATTAAAACAGGATTGTTTAATAAATATATATTCATGTGAAATTAGCAAAAAAAAGGAATGTTACTCTTTACTTTTTACAGTAAAAATATTGCCTTCTAAAAAGTAATTTGCTCTAACTTTTAATTCTTCTTCAAAGTAAATCACCCGCTCTGGTTGTATCTTAAGAAGGTAGTTTCCAGTATCCCATTTTTTATTATTATTATCGTCAATAATAGCTCTTACTTTATAGGTATTCGGTTCTAATAAATTAAAAACAAGTGTTTCAGAAGTAGTTATATATCTTCTTTCTATAATTTCATCATTTCCTTTCCCTGATAACAAATCAATAATTAGATTTTTAGAATCTTTATTTTGTATGCGTATTGTAATTTTACCATAATCTTCTAATTCTATGGTTTTAAAGTTATAATTTAAAGTATCATTTTTAACATCATATATATCTGTGTAACTTCCTGGGAAAGCCTTTAATTGGTATCTTTCTTTTTGATTTTTTTCAAAAATAAAACCAATTTTATTTTCCTTTTTGGAGATGTAATTTGAGTATTTAACTCGAATAGTATCTTTGTCTATGAAAACTATTTTGCTAGTATCTATTTTTACAATAGGATTATTACTTTTAATAAAAAAAGTATCTCTTAAATGTAATGTGCCCATTGTAGATGGTTGAAGATTTAAAGAATCTATTTTATTTTTTCTAAACCTTACCGTTACAGTGTCTAAAAAAGCAGCATTAGAAACAATAAAATTTAAAGAATCTACCTCTATAGGAGTATGCCAATAATTTAAAGTGTCTTTATCTATTTCGAATCTAGAGATACTCTTAAAACTATCGGACACCTTAGATAATAATTTAACTTTTAAGTCTTTTATTTGCCCTTCATATCCAAATTGTATTTTACCTTTAAAAACTTCTTTCGCCCTTCTAAAACTATAGGGCTGTATTTCTTTAAATAATCTTATGGGTTTTATTGTAACACTATCCTTTGGAAGCGAAATGGTATCTGAATAAAAACCAATTTTATCGTTTTTAGGATTAAAAATATAATCGCTTGAATTTTCTTCTAAAGCTAGTAGAAGATATTTACCTTTTTTTAAGTTTGTGAAATTAAATTTTGCAGTGTCTAAAGCAGTGGTTACGTAATTAGGTTTTTGTTTGTAAATAATAGAATCTGTAAAAGTACTATCTATTCGATACAACAAAATATTTGTTTTTTTAGAGTGCTTATTTGTAAAAGCATTGCTAACAAAACCAGAATTTTTTAAAGAATCTATATAGGTACCTGTAGAGAAAATGTATTTAAAACCTTCTAGCTTATTACTTTCATTATTGTCTTCAATTGCATTACCAAAGTTAAAAATATAAGTAGTATTTGCTACTAATGTATCTAATATCTCAATTTTTAAAGATTTACTTGCAGTTCCTTGTGGGGTTACTATTAGCGGGTTTTTTAATGGAGGAGAAATAACCAGTTGTTTGTTTAAATTTTTTAATTTAATTAATTCATTAAATTCAAGTTTTACTTCGTTATCGCTAAAGTTAATACTTTTGTAAGGAGGGTTTGAGATGACAAAAAGTGGAGCAAGCTCGTCCTTTGGTCCACCATCTGGTCTTCCTGTTCTTGCGCAACTTGAAATTAAGGCGATTGCTAGTACTAAAAAAAGCGTTTTATAAATGAATTTCACAAACAGTAAATTTTCTACAAATTAACAATTTATTTTTCAAATTAAAATCACAAATTTTATTCTGTATAAGACATCGTTAAAATACTAATTTTAATACCAGGAGTTTTTAAAAGTTCTTGGGCACAAGCCTCTAATGTTGCCCCTGTTGTAATTACATCGTCTATAATTAAAATATGTTTCTCTTTAAATATGGACGTATTTTTTGCTGAAAATTTAGATTCTAAATCATTAAACCTCTCAAAACGAGACTTTAAGGTTTGTGTTTTTGTGGCAGATTGTCGTATTAAAATAGCTTCATTTAAGGGCACCTTTAAATGCATACTTAAGCACTCTCCAAATTTAGTAACTTGATTATAGCCTCTAATTTTCTTTTTTTTAGCGTGAATTGGAACAGGAACAATAAAATCTACAGTAGAAAACTCTTTGTTTTTAGCTACTATTTCTCCAATCCAATTCCCGAAGAAAACACCAACTTCTTCATTTCCTTTATATTTTAAATCATGAATTAGGTTTTTTGTAACCCCTTGTTTTCTGAAGAATAATAATGCATAGGCTTTTTCTATTGTTATTCTTCCAGAGAAAATTCTAGAAACTTTATTTTTTGTATAGCTCTGAAAGTTAGTTAGTGGCAAATCATGTCTACAAAATGTGCAAATTACTTTTTCATTTTGCAGCAACTGCTCGTTGCAATTAGCACAAATATTAGGATAGAAAAGATAAAATAAATCTTTTAAAAGCTTCATTTTTTTTGAGTAGCGGTTCCTTTTAAAGATACTTTAAATTAATGATTTTCAGGAATTGATTTTTAAAAGTTTGATTTCTTCAACAATAAGCACGATTTACGGGCTTAAAATGAAACTATTTTTTTCTTGAAAAATTTATGTAAACGTTTATCTTTGTCGTCATTATGGCAAAACAAGAAGATCACTTTAAAAAAGTATTATCACACGCAAAAGAATACGGATATGTATTTCAATCTTCAGAAATTTATGACGGATTAAGTGCAGTGTATGATTACGCTCAAAACGGAGTAGAGTTAAAGAAAAATATTAGAGATTATTGGTGGAAAGCAATGGTGCAAATGCATGAAAACATTGTAGGTATAGATGCATCTATTTTAATGCATCCAAAAACTTGGAAAGCAAGTGGACACGTAGATGCATTTAACGATCCTTTAATTGATAATAAAGATTCTAAAAAACGCTATAGAGCAGATGTTTTAATTGAAGATTATTGTGCCAAAATAGAAGGTAAAATAGACAAAGAAGTTGCGAAAGCTTCAAAACGTTTTGGAGCATCTTTTAACAAGGAAGAATTTCTTGCTACAAACGGAAGGGTTTTAGGGTATCAAGAAAAAATTAAAACTATTCTTGCTAGAATGGGTTCTTCTTTAGAAAAGGAAGATTTAGCAGATGTTAAGTTATTAATTGAAGAATTAGAAATTGCAGATCCTTTAACGGGTTCTAGAAACTGGACAGAGGTAAAGCAATTTAATTTAATGTTCGGAACACAAATTGGTGCTTCAGCAGAAAGTGCTACACAGGTATATTTAAGACCAGAAACAGCACAAGGTATTTTTGTGAATTTCTTAAATGTGCAAAAAACAGGAAGAATGAAAATTCCTTTTGGAATTGCACAGACAGGAAAAGCTTTTAGAAACGAGATTGTTGCTAGACAATTTATTTTTAGAATGCGTGAGTTTGAACAAATGGAAATGCAATTCTTCGTAAAACCGGGAACACAAAAAGAATGGTATGACCAATGGAAAGCAACGCGTTTAAAATGGCACTTAAGTTTAGGAATGGGCGCAGAGAACTACCGTTTTCATGACCATGATAAATTAGCACATTACGCAGATGCCGCTGCAGATATAGAGTTTAAATTTCCTTTTGGATTTAAAGAGTTAGAGGGTATTCATTCTAGAACAGATTTTGATTTAAAAGCGCATGAAGAACATTCTGGGAAGAAGTTACAGTATTTTGACCATGAAGAAAATAAAAGTTATACACCTTATGTGGTAGAAACTTCTATTGGTTTAGATAGAATGTTTTTAGCTGTTTTTTCTAATTCTTTGCAAGAAGAAGCTTTAGAAAACGGAACAACTAGAACCGTTTTAAAATTACCAGCAGTTTTAGCTCCTTTTAAAGCCGCTATCTTTCCATTAGTTAAAAAAGATGGTTTGCCAGAAGTAGCTCGTAAAATTTTGGATGATTTAAAATGGGATTTCAATGTTTTTTACGATGAAAAAGACGCCGTTGGTAAACGTTACAGAAGGCAAGATGCAGCAGGTACTCCATTTTGCATTACAGTAGATCATGATTCCTTAGAAGATGATTCTGTGACAATAAGACATAGAGATACGATGGAACAAAAACGTGTTAAGATTTCTGATTTAAAAGAAATTATTAAAGCGGAGGTTGCTGTAAAAACTTGGCTACAAAAAATAGAAGCATAAATTTTTAAGAACACTTGTAATATTTTTATTAAGCTTGCTGGTTTTTTTTAGAAGCGCTAATAATACCTGCAGGGAGCTGTTAGATACCAGAATAGGAAATATCAAATATTGATACAAGTATAAGAACTCATTTATTTTTAAGTTTAATATAAAAAATCCGTTAGCATTAATGCCAACGGATTTTTATTTAAACTTTATATACACAAGAGTAAGATTCTTGCCTGCCATTGCTAATGGCTACATCATTCCTGGCATACCGCCTCCGCCCATTGGAGGCATTGCAGGAGCATCTTCTTTAATATCTATTAAAGCACATTCAGTAGTAAGAATCATACCAGCAACAGAAGCAGCATTTTCTAATGCAACTCTAGTTACTTTTTTAGGATCTATAATACCAGCCTCTAGCATATCAACATATACGTCACCTTTAGCATCATAACCAAAGTCTTTTTTGCCTTCTAAAACCTTATTTAAAACAACAGAGCCTTCACCACCAGCATTTTCTACAATAATTCTTAAAGGAGCTTCAACGGCTTTGTTGATAATTTGTACACCTGTCGTTTCATCCAAATTTACCGTAGTAATTTTTTCTAAAACTTTTTTAGCACGCACTAAAGCAACACCTCCACCAGCTACAATACCTTCTTCAACAGCAGCTCTTGTAGCGTGTAATGCATCATCAACTCTATCTTTCTTTTCTTTCATTTCTACTTCAGAAGCAGCCCCAACATATAAGACAGCAACACCTCCAGCTAACTTAGCCAAACGTTCTTGTAATTTTTCTTTATCGTAATCTGAAGTTGTAGTTTCTATTTGTGCTTTAATCTGATTTACTCTTGTTTTAATAGCATCTGCATTTCCAGCACCATTTACAATGGTAGTATTGTCTTTATCAACAGTAATTGTTTCTGCTGTACCTAATAAGTCTAACGTTGCATTTTCTAGTGAGAAACCTCTTTCTTCAGAAATTACAGTTCCACCAGTTAAAATAGCGATGTCTTCTAACATTGCTTTTCTTCTGTCTCCAAAACCTGGAGCTTTTACAGCAGCAATTTTTAAACCACCACGTAGCTTATTAACAACTAAGGTTGCTAATGCTTGTCCGTCTACATCTTCAGCAATAATTAACAAAGGTCTTCCTGCTTGTGAAACAGGCTCTAATATTGGAAGAATCTCCTGTAAGTTAGAGATTTTTTTATCGAATAATAAGATATATGGATTTTCTAAATCTGCAATCATTTTATCTGCATCGGTAACAAAATAAGGAGATAAATACCCTCTATCAAATTGCATACCCTCTACAACATCTACATAGGTTTCCATACCTTTTGCTTCTTCAACAGTAATCACACCTTCTTTACCTACCTTGGTAAAAGCAGTGGCAATTAACTCTCCAATCGTATTGTCGTTATTTGCAGAAATTGAAGCAATTTGTTTTATTTTTTCAGAAGAGTTACCAACTTTCTTCGCTTGTTTTTCTAAATCGATAACGATTGCAGCAACTGCTTTGTCTATTCCACGTTTCAAATCCATAGGATTTGCGCCTGCAGCAACATTTTTCAAACCTTCCTTTACAATTGCTTGTGCAAGAACGGTAGCAGTTGTTGTTCCATCACCAGCTAAATCATTGGTTTTAGAAGCAACTTCTTTTACCATTTGAGCTCCCATGTTTTCAAGCTCATTTTCAAGCTCAATTTCTTTTGCTACAGAGACTCCATCTTTAGTTACTGTTGGTGCACCAAAAGATTTAGAAATAATTACATTTCTTCCTTTAGGACCTAAGGTTACTTTTACTGCATTTGCTAAAGCATCTACTCCACGTTTCAATCCGTCTCTAGCGTCTATATCAAATTTTATATCTTTTGCCATTGTTTTTAAATTTTATTTTTAGCTGTTAGCAATTGGCTTTTAGCTAAAAAGAGTTGTTCATGTTTTTTTTGAGCTAATGGCAAATAGCCAAAAGCGAAATACGCATTATATAATTGCAAGAATATCTGATTCACGCATCATTAAATAATCCTTTCCTTCTAGTTTTAAATCAGTTCCACCGTACTTACTATATAAAACTGTATCTCCAATTTTAACAGTTAAAGGCTCGTCAATTTTACCGTTCCCAATTGCAACAACAGTTCCTTGTTGTGGCTTTTCTTTTGCGTTGTCAGGAATTATTAATCCGGAAGCTGTTTTTGTCTCTGCAGCGGCAGGTTCTACAAGAACTCTGTCTGCTAAAGGTTTAATTTTTAATCCCATATTTCTTTATTTAATTAAATTAATTTTTTCTTACTACTAAATGGGCAGTAACTATGCCACTATATTAAAACTGACAATTCTTCTAGGAATGAATTTTAAGGCTCCAATTTAAACAAAAAAAATGCCAACGTGTCATCCACATTGGCATTTTAAACTATTTCTAACAAATAATTATTCGTTAGTAGTTGTTGTAGGTGCTACTGGAGCTGTAGTTTCTATACCTTCTAAAGTATTGTTTAGCTCAAAGTTATTATCTCCTCCTCTAGGAATTGCAAAATTTGCTAATAAAATTAAAGCAAACATAGCAATTGCCAATGTCCAAGTTGTTCTGTCTAAAAAGTTATTTGTGTTTTGTACACCACCTAAAGATTGTGCTCCACCACCTCCAAAAGAAGAAGATAATCCTCCACCTTTAGGATTTTGTACCATTACGATTAATATTAATGCAATGGCTACAATCAAAATTAGAACTAAAAATGCTGTGTAACTCATAATTTATTTTTTTGTAAAATTTGTATACTTTTAATTTGGTCTGCAAAGAAACCACTTTTTTCTGGATATTTCAAACTTAAAATTTTATAAGCTTGCATTGCATTTTCGTACTTTTTTTGTTCTAAATAAACCTTAGCTAAAGTTTCTGTCATTAAAGCTACATCTTGTCTATTTTCATCAACTACCGTGGTATATATTTTTCCTTTTTCTAAAGGCGCTATTTTAGGTTTATTTTCAATGAATTGGTCAATTAAACTTTCTTTGTTTGGTGTGTGTTTTATTTCTTGCTCTTTGGTTCTAACAATTGGTTTTTTAATTGATAATTGCAACCATTGGTTGAATGAATGATTTTCATTAGGTGCAAAAGATAAAGGTTTACCAATCTCTAAATCCTCTAATACTGCCCTTTCAATGGGTGCTTTAGAAGTCGCTGTTATTTCAATAGTTTCAGGAGCGTTTTTTTCTATTACTTTTTCAGGAATGATTGTTGAATTTTTAATAACGGTTTCAAAGGAAGTAATATAATTAAATAAAACAGTTCTGTCTGTGGTATATGCTGCGGTTACTTTTAACTCATTATTATATTTAAAACTGTCTAAATTTTTCAACCCTTTTAAATACAATGCTCTTGCTGGTTGAAAATAAGGAAATTCTTTAACAATAGCTTTTAATTCTGCAGTTTCTATTTGCTGAATTTTAGTCTTGTTCTCTAATAACTTTATAAAAATAGCTGTTTTCAAATTCTTATTTTTTCAACTAACATTTAATCTTTACCATTTCCCAACAGAGGCATTAAATATATCTTGCGTAATTCTTTCTGTAATTTCCTTAAAAGCAGATTCTAATACACCGCCTGTAAGTTGAGAATTTGCTGGATAATCTGAATAAAAAGAAAAAGATTGTTCAAAATCTTTATCTTCTTCTGTAGTATTTATATATCTAACATTTACGGTAATAGTAAGTCTGTTTTGCGCAGATGTTTGATTAGAAGTTGCACTCATTGGCGCAATTCTATAACTTGTTATTTCTCCACTAAAATATAAATCTCCATTAGAAGCAACCAATGTTAAATTTGTTTGTCTTGTAAATAAATCTTGTAATTCTAGTGTGAATTCCTGACTTAAAGTTGGTTCTATTAATTGTGCTTGATTGGGAAAGAAGTCTACTTGAATCGTTTTTGCACTTCCAGTACTTCCTCCTGAAAAAGAATAATATTTACACCCTAGAAATAAGAAAGTGCAGATCGAAAATAAAGCTACGTATTGTATTTTTTTCATTGATGTTGTTTTCTTACAGGTCGTATTGTTTAATTTTTCTGTATAATGTTCTCTCTGAGATTCCTAATTCTTCAGCTGCTAATTTTCGTTTATTATTATTTTTTTCTAGAGATTTTTTAATCATCTCTATCTCCTTGTCTTGTAAAGATAAAGATTCATCTTCTTCAATGGTCTCAATAAAGTCATAATTTTTTTCTTTAGAGGCGTTTTGAGGAATATTAAGTACTTCTATATTGCTTTCTTTTCTTTCTTGGTCGGCATATATTTTTTCTATTAATTGATGGTTTCTTTCCTCAACTTTCTCAATATCTCCAGTTTTCATTAAATCGAGTGTCAGTTTTTTCAAATCATTAATATCATTGCGCATATCGAATAATATTTTATACATGATATCACGTTCTGTAGAAAAATCATTGTCTTTTTTACCACCAATTACCGCAGGAAAGTTACCTGTATTGTTTGGCAGGTAATTTTGAAGTTTTAAAGCTGTTATTATTCTACTCTCTTCAATTACAGAAATTTGTTCTGCTAAATTTTTTAACTGACGTATGTTTCCTGGAAAACGATAATTTAGTAAAATAGTAACTGCATTTTCATCTAATCGAATCGAAGGCATTCTGTATTTCTGTGCAAAGTCTGATGCAAATTTTCTAAAGAGTAAATGAATGTCTTCATTTCTTTCTCTTAAGGCAGGTAAGTGAATTTCTACTGTACTTAACCTATAATATAAGTCTTCTCTAAAGCGCTCTTTTTCGATAGCTTCGTACATATTTACGTTGGTAGCAGCTACAATTCTAACATTTGTTTTTTGTGGCTTAGAAGAACCTACTTTAATAAATTCTCCATTTTCTAATACACGCAACAAACGTACTTGGGTTGTTAGTGGTAATTCTCCTACTTCATCTAAAAAAATAGTTCCACCATCTGCAACCTCAAAATATCCTTTTCGATCTTGTATTGCTCCTGTAAAAGAACCTTTTTCATGTCCGAAAAGTTCACTATCAATAGTTCCTTCTGGAATTGCACCGCAGTTTACCGCAATATATTTAGCATGTTTTCTGTGTGATAATGAATGTATTATTTTAGGAATATTTTCTTTACCAACACCACTTTCTCCCGTTACTAAAACAGAAATATCTGTAGGTGCAACTCGTATAGATTTTTCTAAAGCACGGTTTAAATGCGTATCATTACCTATAATTCCGAAACGTTGTTTTAATGCTTGTAAGTTTTCCATTTTTCTATAGTTTGAAACTTTGCAACTTTGTTATTCGTTTTTTTAATTATTATTAGAATACCCAATAACAGTACCTTTTAAGGTTGCAGATGTACAATCTTCAACTTTTAGCATTACAAATTCACCTAACTTATAATCCCCTTTTGGAAAAACAGCTACGGTGTTTTGTGTGTTTCTTCCTTTCCATTCATTTGGGTTTTTCTTAGAGGTGCCTTCAATTAAAAATTCTTCTATTTTACCTAAATGTTGCTGTGTTCTATATAGAGCGTGTTCTTGTTGTAAATCTATAATTTCTTGTAATCGGCGTTTTTTAATTTCATGCGGCACATCATCATCCATTTTGTTTCCTGCTAAAGTTCCAGGTCTTTCAGAATAAGTAAACATAAAGCCAAAATCATATTTCACATATTTCATTAAGGCTAAAGTGTCTTTGTGGTCTTCTTCTGTTTCTCCACAGAAACCAACAATCATATCTTGAGATAAAGACATTTCTGGTATAATTTTAAAAATATTATCTACCAAGGTCATGTATTCTTCGCGGGTATGTTGTCTATTCATCGCTTTTAACATTGCATTGCTTCCGCTTTGAACAGGTAGGTGTAGATATTTACAAATATTTCTATGTTTTGCCATTACATGAATTACATCTAAACTCATGTCTTGCGGGTTAGAAGTGGAAAAGCGAAAACGTGTTTTAGGAAATTTTGTAGCACACATGTCTAGTAATTCTGCAAAACCTACTGCCGTAGCTTGCGCCATTTCAGTAGCTTTTTTGAAATCTTTCTTAAGACCACCACCAAACCATAAAAAGCTGTCTACATTTTGTCCAAGAAGCGTAATTTCTTTAAAATTTTGCGCTACCATAGACCCTATTTCTTCTAGAATACTTTTTGGGTCTCTGCTTCTTTCACGACCTCTAGTAAAAGGAACTACGCAGAAAGTACACATGTTGTCGCAACCTCTTGTAATTGAAACAAATGCAGTAACACCGTTTGTATTTAAACGAACAGGAGAGATATCTCCATAGGTTTCATCTTTAGAAAGAATAACGTTTACAGCATTTCTACCTTCGCTTACTTCACTTAATAAATTTGGTAAATCTTTGTAAGCATCTGGGCCAACAACTAAATCAACAATTTTTTCTTCCTCTAAGAATTTCTCTTTTAAACGCTCTGCCATACAGCCTAAAACACCAACTTTCATTTTTGGATTTACTTTTTTTACTGCGTTGTATTTTTGTAGACGCTTTCTAACAGAGGTTTCAGCTTTTTCTCTAATAGAACAAGTATTTACAAGTACTAAATCTGCTTCTTCTAAAATTTGGGTAGTATTATACCCTTCTTTATCTAAAATTGAAGCAACAATTTCACTGTCATTCATATTCATTTGACAACCGTAGCTTTCGATGAATAATTTCTTTGTGTTTCCTGCTTTATTTTCTGTTACAAGTGCTTTCCCTTGTATTTTGTCGTCTATTACTTTTTCTACGTGTTCCATCTATCAATTTAACATTTGAACGTTTGCAAAGATACAACCAAAAATTAATTTTTATGACAAATTGGCAGAAAAAAATAAACTACGAGTACTGTTAAATATTTAAGTAAAATCGATGCTATTTTTTTACGAAAAATTCATCTCAATTGAACTTTATAACTTTGCAATAAATCGTTTTTTTTTAAACTATTTCAAATAGGTTTTGTTAAGTAACTGGCAGTAGGAAGTGTTTGTTTTTGTAGGTTAGGCTTTACAAGCTATTTTGGTAGGGCATTATTTTTTGAAGCTAATCTGCTAAAACTTCAATAATGAAGCTGGATAGGTTATCTGATAAGAATGCTTCGTTTCTATATTTTTTAGTGTAAACACTTCTCCATTACTCCATTTTACCGTAATATCTACTTTAAGATCATTGCCAAGACCAAAATGTTGAATTTTAGGATGAACAGAAAGATAGCCCGTTGTACTATGAATTTCCCGCCACATATTTTTATGGTTTTCACTATTTAAAATTAAGGAAGATCCGATAGCATCTCTATTTATTTTAGCTTCTGGACTACCTATAAGTTTTATTTTAATCCAGCTATTATTTGCAGAAGTTTCATTTTCTAGCAATGTGGCATCGTCGTGATAGTTGTTTACAATAATATCTAAATCACCATCATTATCATAATCTAAGTAGCTTGCACTTCTAGCATTGCTATTTAAATCGACCCCTAACGCTTCGGCTTCATTTGTTAAAACACCATTGTTATTCACAAAAAAGATATTTCTCTCTCTATTGCTTTTGGCATAAGTTACAGCACTTGATTCTTTTTTGTCATCGAAATAAAATGGGTTTTCAATAGAGTATACACTAAAATCATTCATTCCATTTAGGCAGTATAAATCTTCATCTCCATCATTGTCAAAATCAAAAAAATCAGCATCCCAAGACCAGCCCGTAGCAGCATAGCCACGACCTACATTCGTAGATAGGTTAAAGGATTTTAAGCTGTTATTTTCAACTTCCGAAATAAAAAGATCATTTGCCTCTAGGGTTCTAATTCTGGTCATTTTATCTCTATCAAATTTCATCGTTGTCGTTGTATTCGGACTCACATATTTTTCATCTTTTTGCATCACTACGATGTTCGATATATAAAAATCGGGAAATAAATCACCATTAATATCGGTGATTCCTACATTCATGGTGTACGAAGGTTTATCTGTTTTTAACTGTTTACTAACTTCTTTAAAAGTGCCAGATGGGGAATTATAATAGTACTTATTAACTCCAAAATCATTCCCAATAATAAGGTCTTGCAAACCATCTTGATTAATATCTGCATGACCCAAGGCCTGCGTCCAGCCATTATTTGTCGATTGATCATCGGTAAAATCTACTTCAATAAATTTAAAATCACCTATATTTTAAATAGTTTGTTAGGCATCCCATTTTGATTGTTTCGACTTAGCGTCGGTAATTTCCCGGCAATATAATTACCAAAATACCCAATAAAAATATCTAAAAGGCCGTCGTTATTGAAGTCAAAAGTGGTCGCGGGTCCAGCCACAGCGTTTTCTCCACCAAGATTTGCTGCAGAGGTAACATCTATAAAATTTGTACCAGTAGTATTTTTATACATTCTGTGCGGCATATTTACATAGGTTATAAAAATATCTTGTAATCCATCGTTGTTAAAATCAGCAATAATAGGCTGTCTTGGCTCTCCGAAAGAATTTAACTTTTGATTCCAATGATTAATGGCACTTGCTTTTGTAATGTCTTTAAATTGACCAGATTTTGTGTTTAAAAAAAGTTTATTGCCATAACCTCCCAAAAGTAGCATATCAATTAGTCCATCATTATTGATGTCTTCACAGGCAACACCCGAACCTCCAAATGCAGGCGGAATCGCCAATTTTATTACATTTTCTGAATTAGAAACAGTATAACTTCTAATATGTCTGCTTAACCAATCTGCGGATTTATGTGTAAAATTAACCTTCGCTTTCTTATTAATAATCTTAAAAACAGAACCCTCATTACGCTCAGATTTTGAAGAGTGTATTTTAATAAGCGTTTTTTCTGTTTTCGTAAAATCATAAGTATCAATGGCTTTTTGAACTGCTAAAAAACCTTGAAAAACGTCAGAAATATCTAAATGAGATTTTTGTTTATTGTGTGAATGCGTTCCTGCCAACCTTAAGACAAGAACTCCCATTTGGGCAATACCTTCAGCAATTAATTCGGCAGCATTTGGATCTATGTTTTTAATGGATTTGTTTTTTAAATCATTTAGTGAATAGTCTAATATATTCCAATGAAAACCACTGTCTCTAAATGCATCCAAGTCATAGGATTCAATTGTTGTTTTGCTATTTTCGCTATTTGGAAAAAAGGTAACATCTTCAAAAAGGTTCACTTTATAAGGCATAAATTTTTGCAACGCTTTTTGAACATTTTCAATTCTAATAAGATGTTTAGAACTCGTAGCGGAAGCTTCAATTAAAGACACTGTAAATTGAATTAAAGACTCCATATAATACTGTCTCAATGTATTTGATTCCGCATTGTCTTTGGGCCATTTTTGCTTGGCAAAATAGACTTGTATGTTTCTAAGAAAGACATTTGTTTTAAGCTGATTGTAACTTTCGTAAGATTTTAATTTTTGTTTTATTATTTCTTTGACAACCAGGTTGTTATTTGTATTCTTTAGAGAAGCGGTTTTCGAAGATTTAAGGTAATTCACAGCAGGCATTTTTTTTACGGTTTCTGATTTTTTTAAAACCTTTATCCAGCTCTCTGATATTAGGTTCTTGGTAATAGACTGTAAATTTTTTTCTCTTGATTTAGTATCGGCAATTTTTAAGGTAACCAGCGTTAGGAGGTTTACATATTGGTTCACTAATTCTAGGGCTGCTGTATTAAACGTTAGTAAAGTATCCGAAGAAAATAGAAAGAGATCTTGTGCTACAGAAAGTAAATAGCGATAGCTATATGAAACCGATGAATACTGATCATAATCAAGTTTTGAAATGGTAATATTTTCAGTTTTTAAGGTGTAATCGAAACCTCCTACCTTATTTTTTTTATAAGAAGATAAAGTATTAATTATAGGCTGTAAATGATTTCTTTCTGTATTTCGATTTTTAAATTTCTAGCATCTTCATTTAAAGGAGTGCCAAACATAAAATCTTCAAGTCTATTTGCAGTGGCATAGCACTTTGGGTCTTTTTCTTTTTCTAGCTCATATATTTTATTAATAATAGTTGAAATGCTAGATAACTCTTGACAGAAAGTCGCTAGTGGTAGTAAAAGTAATACCAGTAATACTTTTATAGATACGCTATTTAAAATCATGAGCCTGATTTATTTGTGTATAGTAAATATAGAATAATTATAATAATAGATTATTTTTATATATATTTATGTTAACTTAATAAAAATCAGTAAATTATGAAAAAACAATTCCTTTATTTATCGACCTTATTTATTATTTTTAGCATGTCTATATGTGCGCAACAAGACCAAGATACTGCTGTTCAAAAAAAAGAGAACAAAGATATAACTGACGAAGTTATTGCAGGTGATTTAATAGTGCAAAAAAGTATTGCTGTTGGCCTTGATGCTGTCGATGGAGAGGCCTTTGGATTTGATACCTTTAGACTCAAAGAAAATAATATACGAATTCATTTTGACGACACTTCCGGATCAGGAAGTTTTCCCGATAATGATTGGAGGATAGTAATTAACGACGCTGCTAATGGTGGTGCTAATTACTTCGGAATAGAAGATGCTACGGCTGATGTAATGTCTTTTAAAATTTTAGCAGGGGCACCTGCAAATGCTTTTTTTATGGCCGCTAATGGAAATATTGGCTTAGGTACCGATGCACCGGTTGTAAAATTGCATATTGCAGATGGTAATTCTCCAGCTTTGCGCATAGAACAAGATGCTAGTGACGGTTGGACACCTCAAAGTTGGGATGTTTCAGGTAATGAATCTAATTTTTTTATTCGAGATAATACGAATGGAAGTACATTACCATTTCGAATTAGACCCGGAGCACCAGAAAACGCTTTGTTTATAGCGGCAAATGGAAATATTGGTTTAGGAACGGCCACGCCAAATGCAAACGCTTCTTTAGAGTTAAAATCGGCAAACAAAGGATTCTTATTAAACCGTTTAACAACTGCGGAGAAAACTACTTTACAGTCTTTATTAGTCGCAGAAGATATTGGTTTAATGGTCTATGATACCGACATAAAAGGATTGTTTTCTTGGGATGGAACACAATGGATATCCGTTGTTAATACAGATGCACAAGATTTAGCCTTAACCACAAATACTTTAAGTTTAACAAATGATGGAACTGCTGTAGATTTATCTGGATATTTAGATAATACAGATGCACAAGATTTAAGTTTAAGTACAAATACCTTAAGTTTAACAAATGATGGAACCACTGTAGATTTATCTGGATATTTAGATAATACAGATGCACAAGATTTAAGTTTAAGCACAAATACCTTAAGTTTAACAAATGATGGAACCACTGTAGATTTATCTGGATATTTAGATAATATAGATGCACAAACAGTTTCTTTAACCGGAACCACTTTAGCAATCTCAAACGGAAATACTTTAGACTTATCTAGTTTACAAGATGGAATTGGAACAGATGCGCAGGATTTAACCTTAAGCACAAATACCTTAAGTTTAACAAATGACGGAACCCCTGTAGATTTATCTGGTTATTTAGATAATACAGATGCGCAAACAGTTTCTTTAACCGGAACCACTTTAGCAATCTCAAACGGAAATACTTTAAACTTATCTAGTTTACAAGATGGAATTGGAACAGATGCGCAGGATTTAAGTTTAAGCACAAATACCTTAAGTTTAACAAATGACGGAACCCCTGTAGATTTATCTGGGTATTTAGATAATACAGATGCGCAAACAGTTTCTTTAACCGGAACCACTTTAGCAATCTCAAACGGAAATAATGTAGACTTATCTAGTTTACAAGACGGAATCGGAACAGATGCACAAGATTTAACATCCGCGGTACTTTCAGGAAATGTTTTAGAAATAGAAATAGAAAACGGAAATTCTGTATCAGTCGATTTATCACCTGTTTTGTCGTCTCTGCAAGCTGAGATAAATACGCAATCGGAGATGATTACAGCGTTAGTAGCCAGGATAGAAGCTATTGAGGCTTGTGCATGCGGTGGAACACTCGCTATTGAAGGCATTCAAAATAAAAGTTCTAACTTTAAGTTATCTCAAAATAAACCAAACCCTTTTAATGGCGAAACGAAAATAGACTTTAAGATCCCTTCAGACATTCAAAAAGCATACATTAAGATTTATGACAGTAATGGAAAGACACTGCAAAAAATAGCGATTACACAAAGAGGAGAAGGAAGTATAACGTATGATAATGATCGTTTTTCTTCTGGTTTGTACTATTACTCTTTATTTGCTGACAATATAAAAGTTGATACAAAAAAAATGTTATTAAATAATAAATAATAAAAGGAATAAAATGGTCTTTCTGAAAAGTATGAAACTTTTATTTTTATTCAAGCGCAGTGGTAAGGATTATTAATAATCAACCAGATATAAAATTACCGACTGCGCTTGAATAAAAATAATTGTGCTTTTCAGGCAGTCATTATTATTTATTATGATAAGAAAGATATTTACACTACACAAAGCTAATCGGTCGGTTCTTTTTTTTTGCTGTTTTTATTCTCTTTTTAAACTATTTTTACTTTCTTATTCGATTTTTAAACCACCACATTATTGACCAGAGATAAACCGGATGAATAATAAATATTTTTTTGTAGAAAAAAAAGGTAGTAATTATACGATTTAATCTTTACTAGAAAATTAACACGAAACGATGGCTGTACCTCTTAGATTAAAGACATGTGCGAATATATGGTTTACATTTAGAAATAAAAATAGAAGTCTTTTAAATGATGTAATTGTAGCTTTAGAAGCTAGGTAAGAACATATTTTTACACTGTTAGATACCGAAAATAAAACCCACTAAGTAAGCTTGCCTTAAAATGTAAATGAAATAGGTAGATTTTATGGACACTCCATCTTATGAATTTTAGATTTAGAAGGTTCAACTTTCTATTCTAAAATAATAGTGTTTACGAATAATAAAAAACAGATGCATAAATCACTATTGCGCACTATATTAGTGTGTTATGTGTTTTTATTTTGAAGAACTTATTTATTTAGTTCACAATAAAAAAATTAACTATTCTGTTTTTATACAGGCTTTTATAGGGTAGATTTATCGACTAAAAAGGAAAAAGTTTTTGAGAGGATTGTTCTAAAATAAACGTGCTATTACACTATGATTTTTTAGATAATTTAAAATTAAAAATTTTTTATCAAAAAAACTATATACTTTTGCAATCTAATAACACGCCGTTTACCTCAAATTTCGAACAGCGCTAATTATGAAAACAGAAAGATACATGGCAAAGAATTTAGTAATTGTAGAGTCCCCAGCAAAAGCAAAAACCATAGAGAAATTTCTTGGAAAAGATTTTCAAGTAGAGTCTAGTTATGGCCATATTGCAGACTTACCTTCTAAAGAATTAGGAATAGATGTAGATGGAGATTTTAGTCCTAAATACATTGTTTCAGACGATAAAAAAACGATTGTTAAGAAATTAAGAACGTTAGCAAAGAAGGCCGATATGGTTTGGTTGGCTAGTGATGAGGATCGAGAAGGAGAAGCAATTGCTTGGCACTTAAAAGAACAACTAGAGTTAAAAGACGCCAATACAAAACGTATTGTTTTTCATGAAATCACAAAAAATGCTATTTTAAAAGCAGTCGAAAATCCCAGAGATATCGATTATAATATGGTGAATGCACAACAAGCACGTAGAGTTTTAGACAGACTTGTTGGGTATGAATTATCGCCAGTTTTGTGGAGAAAAGTAAAAGGAGGCTTGTCTGCAGGTAGGGTTCAATCTGTTGCGGTAAGGTTAATTGTAGAGAGAGAGCGAAGTATCTTAGATTTTAATGCAGAAACACATTATAAAGTAGTTGCACAGTTTTCTAATATTGAAGGTAAAACCTTTAAGGCAACAATTCCTAAGAATTTCGATTCTAAAAAAGAGGCAGAAAGTTTTTTAAACTCTTGTGCAAAGGCTGATTTTTCAATTTCAGATTTAACTAAAAAGCCAGCTAAAAAATCTCCAGCTGCGCCATTTACAACATCAACATTACAGCAAGAAGCATCCAGGAAATTAGGGTTTCCGGTAGGTAAAACCATGCAGGTTGCCCAACGTTTGTATGAAGCAGGTTTAATCACTTACATGAGAACAGATAGTTTAAACTTATCTGTAGATGCAAGAAATGCTGCCGAAGAAGAAATTACTAATTATTACGGAGCGGAATATAGTAAACAACGTGTTTTTAAAACGAAAGCTAAAGGTGCTCAAGAAGCACATGAGGCAATTCGACCAACAAGCATGAAAATGCATGGAATTGATACAGAATATGACCAGACTCGGTTATATGATTTAATTTGGAAAAGAACTTTAGCGTCTCAAATGAGCGATGCTCAGTTAGAAAGAACCAATTTTAAGATTGCTAATTCTGAAAACTCAAAAATCTTCACAGCAAACGGAGAAATGATAAAGTTTGAAGGCTTTTTGAAAGTGTATTTAGAAGGAACAGATAATGAAGAGGAAGAGCAAGCGGGAATGCTACCAAATTTAAAAGTTGGTGAAAACTTAGAGTACACTTTTATAAATGCAACGCAGCGTTTTACGAGTCCGCCATATCGTTTTACAGAAGCATCTTTAGTAAAACAACTAGAAGAATTGGGTATTGGAAGACCTTCTACATATGCACCAACAATTTCTACAGTTCAAAAAAGAGGGTATGTAGAAAAAGGACAAAACGAGGGTTTAGAAAGAGAATATCAACAATTAATATTAGCTCACGGAGCTATAAAGAGCGAGTCCTTATCAGAGAAAACGGGTTCAGACAAAAATAAGTTGGTACCTACAGATATCGGAAATATTGTAAATGATTTTTTGGTTGCAAACTTCTCTAATATTTTAGATTTCGGATTTACAGCAAGAGTAGAAAATTCTTTTGATGATATTTCTGAAGGAGATGCAGATTGGATAGAAATGATAAAAGGTTTTTACACCTCTTTTCATGAGACAGTAGAAGATGTAAAAGAAAATGCAGAAAGAGAAAGTGGAGAACGTATTTTAGGAAAGCACCCAGAATCTGGAAAAACAGTTTTGGTGCGTTTAGGTAAATTTGGTCCTATTGCGCAAATTGGTGCACCAGAAGACGAAGAGAAATTATTTGCAAGTCTTAATAAAGAACAAAACTTAGGAACTATAACGATGAAAGAAGCATTAGATTTATTCTTGCTTCCAAAGACTTTAGGAACCTATGAAGATGAAGAAGTAATTGTTTCTAATGGGCGCTTTGGCCCATATATTCGTTTTGGAACTATGTTTGTTTCATTAGATAAAGGAGAAAACCCAATGGAGGTAGACTTACCAAGAGCCGAAGCGTTAATTGTTGCAAAACAAAAAGCAGATGCTCCTATTTACTTTTATGAAGAACTACCTGTACAAAAAGGAGTGGGACGTTTTGGGCCTTTTATAAAATGGAACTCTATCTTTATTAATGTAAATAAAAAGTACGATTTTGATACACTTTCTGAAGATGATATTATTGAGTTAATTGAAATTAAGAAACAAAAAGAAATAGATAAAGTTCTGCATAATTGGGAAGATGTTGGTATTCGTGTGGAAAAAGCACGTTGGGGTCGTTTTAATGTTTTAAAAGGTAAAATAAAGATTGAATTGCCGAAAACAACAGACATTGAAAAGCTTTCCAAAGAAGAAGCTGTTAAGATGGTTGAAGCAAAAATGCCAAAGAAAAAAGCAGTTAAAAAGAAAACCGTAACTAAAAAGAAAACAACTGCTAAAAAAACGGTAAAAAAGAAATAATTAGTTAGTATATTGCATACTTATTGTTAATGTATAATGAATCAAGATTTTTTAACTCCCATAAAAGATTCTGTTGTAGCTTATTTAGCATTGCAATCTTCTTCTTGCTTGGGTCAAAATATTCAAATTAATTGTATACAAAAGGGTTTCCCAGATTTAGAAAATGTAAAAATTGCTATTTTTGCAGTAAACGAAGATAGAAATTCGCAAAATAATTTTGGATGTGGAGAAGGTTTACACGCAATTCGTACAAAATTATATGAACTATTTCCTGGAAATTGGGATACAAATATTGCAGATTTAGGTACCGTTGAGAAAGGAAATCAGGTCTCAGACACTTATTTTGCAGTAAAAGAAATAATAGTATCACTAATTAAGAGAAACATCATTCCAATAATAATTGGAGGAGGACAAGACATAACCTACATTAATTATAGAGCGTATGATGCTTTAGAGCAATCTGTTAATATCACGACGGTAGATAGTAGATTCGATTTAGGTAATTTAGAAGAAGAATTAACATCACAATCTTATCTTAGTAAAATAATTATGCAAGAGCCCAATAACTTGTTTAATTATTGCAACGTTGGGTATCAAACTTATTTTAACTCGCAAGAAGAAATAAGTTTATTAGATAATTTATTTTTTGATACCTATAGACTTGGAGAGGCGAAAGTATTAGAAAATATAGAGCCAGCGCTTAGAAATGCAGATATTGTCTCTATAGATATTGGTGCTGTAAGACAAAGTGAAGCTCCTGCAAATAATAATTCCTCGCCAAATGGTTTCTATGGGGAAGAAATTTGTGCTATTTCGAGATATGCTGGGATCAGTGATAAAGTTTCATCTTTTGGTATTTATGAATATAATTCTAAACACGATAATAATGACCAAACAGCTCATTTAATTGCACAAATGATTTGGTATTTTATTGAAGGAGTTAATTTTAGAGTAAAAGATTACCCATTCTCTGGTAAAGAGAATTATCAAAAGTTCACTGTGCTATTAGAAGATGATGATCCTTTGCTTTTTTATAAAAGTAATAAATCTGGAAGATGGTGGATGGAAATAAATATTTTATCAAATAATAAATACAAAAGACATGCGTTAATACCATGTACATATAAAGATTATACAGATGCAACAAAACAAGTGATACCAGAAAAATGGTACAAAGCAATGCGGAAAATGGTGTGATTTTAGAAAAATAAAATTAATGTGTTAAAATGCAATTTCAGTATTGCTTTTTAAATAAAATAATAATAGGTTTACACTTATTTTTGAAAATATATAAATAGATTATGAAGAAAGCAGCAATGTATGCACTTTTAATAACGATATTCTACAGTTGTGGTTCTAATGACCGGGGCGAGTTAGTAGGCGTAAAGGTTAAAAAGAAATGGTTTTCAGAGAAACCTTTCGGAATGGCTCTAATTCCAGGTGGTTCTTTTACAATGGGAAAGCAAGAACAAGACATTGTTGGTACTATGAGTACGCCAACTAAAACTGTTACTGTTAGGCCATACTATATGGATGTAACAGAGGTTACTAATAATGAATACAAATCTTTTGTGTATTGGGTTAGAGATTCTATTGTTAGAACTAGGTTAGGGTATCAAGCTGAATTTGCAGCAATGGGTGCAACTCCAGACGTAAATGGAGCGATTCCAACTGGTGGTATTCAAAATTACAAGTTTAAAGACACTTTAGATAATGCAACTCCCTATCAAAAATACATGTATGATAACTACTACAGTTTAGATACGATACAGCCTTTAGATTGGAGTGAAGAATTGATTTGGGATCAGCAAGATTATCCCGATGTTGACTATGTAGAGGTTATGGATTCTCTATATATTAGTAGGGAAGAAGCTGTAGATGGAATTATTTCATTTAACACAAAATTTTTAAAATATAGGTATTCTTGGTTTGACAGAGGCAATGCTGCAAAGAAAGGTGGAAATAGAAAAGATTTTGTTCAAACAGAAGTATTAAATATCTATCCAGATACTACCGCTTGGGTAAAAGATTTTAACTATTCGTATAACGATCCAATGCATCAGGATTATTTCCATCATCAATCTTATGGAGATTATCCAGTAGTAGGTGTTACCTGGGAACAAGCAAATGCTTTTTGTAATTGGAGAACAAAAAGGAAAAATGATTATTTAAAAGGAAGAAAAAACGCAACGCAAGTGCCAGATTTTAGATTGCCAACAGAGGCAGAATGGGAATATGCTGCAAGAGGAGGTTTAGAATTTGCAACATACCCTTGGGGAACAGGAAGTACAACAAGTGATAGAGGTTGTTTTTTAGCAAACTTTAAGCCCGTTAGAGGTAATTATTCAGCAGATGGTGCTTTGTATACCATGGAAGCAGAATCCTTTAACGCAAATGATTATGGCTTGTATAATATGGCCGGAAACGTTTCTGAATGGACAAATACTGCCTATAACTTATCGTCGTATAGTATGGCTTCCACGATGAATCCAAATGTAGAAGACAGAAAGAATAAAAGAAAAATTATCCGAGGTGGTTCTTGGAAAGATGTTGCATACTTTTTAGAAGTAAGTTCTAGAGATTATGAATATTCAGACACTGCCAGAAGTTATATTGGTTTTAGAACCGTGCAAAATTTTATAGGAACAACTAATAATTAATAAGAACAAAATAAATAAAAATCCCACTAAATATAAAACAGATTATGGCACAGACAAGAGCATACAAAAAAACAATGAATTTCGTTTACGGAATGGGAGCAGCAGTAGTAATTATTGGAGCTTTGTTTAAAATCACACATTATTCTATTGGTTTTTTAACGGGTACAGTAATGTTGTCTATTGGTTTAATTACGGAAGCATTGGTTTTTGCAATCTCTGCCTTTGATACACCAGAGGATGATTTAGATTGGGCTAGAGTATATCCAGAATTATCGCAAGAAGGTTTGTTTGCAGAAGAAGGCCAAAAGGATTTAGGTGCAGATGGCATGTTGTCTCAAAAATTAGACAATCTATTGCAAGAGGCAAAAATAGATGTTAGTTTAATGGAAAGCCTAGGAACTAGTATGCAAAATTTTCATAGTGCAGCAGAAGGTTTGTCTGCGGCATCTGGCTCTGTAGCTTCTACGAATAAATATAACGAAGAAGTTTCTAAAGCTGCTTTACAAATGGAGTCTTTGAACAGTTTATATAAAGTACAAGTAGAGAATTCTAGTAAACAAGCAGAATTAAATAACGAAGTTGTAGAGAATACAGAAAAGTTAAAAGAGCAAATGGAGGCATTGGCAAACAACTTAGCATCTTTAAACGGAGTTTATGGTGGAATGCTTTCTGCAATGTCTAAATAATAATTAGTTAACCTTATATGAACAATTTAAAAACTAATTAGAATGGCTGGAGGAAAAATGTCTGCAAGACAAAAGATGATTAATTTAATGTATCTCGTCTTTATTGCAATGTTAGCAATGAATATGAGTAAAGAAGTTTTATCAGCTTTTGGTTTTACAAATCAAAAATTAGAACAGAATAATAGATCAACAAAAAAGAACCTTAATTCAATTTATGATAATTTAGATCTTAAAGCAATTGAGAAAAAGGAAAAATACCAACCTTTAAAATTAATAGCGGATAAAGTTAGGAAGACCTCAGATGAATTTTATGTATATTTAGATACTTTAAAAGCTCAAATGATTAGAGGTTCTGAGGTTGATTCGATTAATGATTTTCAGGCAATGGATAATGGTGATTGGTTAGATAATCATTTTTTCGTTGGAGAAGGTTATAAGCAAGAAGGAACAGATTTTCTAAATAAAATAAATGGTTATAGAGACACTTTAATTGCCTTTGCAGGAGGAAAGTATATATCATCAGAATTACTACAAAATAGATTTAACACCGATAGTGTAAATAAGGGAGGCAAAAAGTACCAGAAGTTTTTAATTGCAAGATACTTTCAGTTTCCAATGGTAGCGTCATTAACAAATTTCACTCAGATTCAAACTGATATTAGAAATTCAGAAAATGACATTATTACTAATTTATTAAGAGGTCAACTAGAAATTGAGGGTCGAATTGGTAATAACTACAACGGAATTGTAAACTTAAAGAAAAATGCTTTTTACCCAGGAGATAAGGTTGAAGGGACTGTTGTTTTAGGGAGATATGATCCAAGTTTAAGGCCTAGTAGGGTTGTTTTAAATGGTAAGCCTTACGACAATTTTGAAAATGGCGCTGTAAATCTTGATTTAAGAGCTGGTAGTGTTGGAGATAGAAAAATTGAAGGAACAATTTTCTTTATGGAAAATGAAGTAGAGGTTCAAGTTCCTTTTGAAAGCTCTTATTCTGTTATTTCAAAACCAAATTCTGCAGTGGTATCTGCAGATAAAATGAATGTTGTTTACAGAGGGCTTCAAAACCCATTAACCATATCGATACCTGGAGTTCCTGCAAACCTAGTAAGAGCTAGCGCACCAGGTTTAAGACAAGTTAAAGGTAGTAGCTATATGATAAGCCCAAAGGCTGGTGATGAGGTAACTATTAGTGTAACAGGTAAGTTGCCTGATGGGAAGCCAATAAAAACACCAAAGACATTTAGAGTAAAAGATATTCCTGCAGCGATGGGATCTGTGAGAGGCCAATATGGTACAGTGAGAATGCCGAAGTCTGGATTGGTAAATACACCAGTTGGTGCTGGGTTGCCAGATTTTTTATTCGACTTAGACCTACAGGTAACAAGTTTTAAGGTGAAAGTACCAGGACAATTAGCCATTATAGTAAAAGGCACTAAATTTAATGCTGCTGCAAAAAAGGCACTATCTAAGGCAAGAAGAGGAGATATGATTAATATCTTTGATATTAAAGCAGAAATAAAGAATAACTCTTATAAACTAAAAAAGGTTTTACCAGTTAATATAGAGTTAACAAACTAGAAAATAAACATAGTTATGATTAAAAATTGTGTAATACTATTTTTTGCGATACTAAGTTCAGGTTTGGTAAATGCGCAAGTAAATTTACTAAACTCAAAAACAGTAGATCAGATTGGTGTAAAGAGTATTGAACAATTGGCAGCAGATAATGATGCGCCAATTCCATATGGATATGTAGATGATAGAGATATTTTATGGTCTAAAGTAGTTTGGGAATTTATAGATTTAAATCAAAAGATAAATTTACCGTACTATTTTCCAATAGATACAACAAACCTCTCGTCAGATAGAAGATCTTTGTTTCACACTATTTTAAAAGGAATTAAGCAGGGTAAAATTAAAGAAGCATATTCAGATTCTTTTTTTACATCTAAGATAACACAAGAAGAAATAGCCCAACGTTTGGTAAATGTTCGGGAAGAAAACGGATATACAGATACTTTTAGAATTCAAACACAGGATGTTGCAGGATATATGATTAAAGGTATGTGGTATTTTGACAAACGTCAAGGAGAATTAAAGTATCGTTTATTAGCGCTAGCGCCAATGGGTAAAGATGTGCAAACTTTAGGTGTTCAAGACATTGAAGATGAAGAATTGTATGAGTTGTTTTGGGTTTTCTTTCCATCTATAAGAGATGTTTTGCATGATGCCAAGGTTTTTAACCCTAAAAATAAAGCGCAACCAATTTCTTTTGACCATTTATTAAATGCTAGAAGATTTAGCGCTACGATTGTTCGAGAAGAAAATATTTATGGCAATAGGGCTATAGAAGATTATGTTCGTGGTAATTCTTTATTTCAGTTATTAGAAGCAGACAAAATTAAAGAAGATATTAGAAATAGAGAGATGGATATGTGGAATTATTAAGTCCACTCCTATTAAAAAAAGATAGAACGTTTGCGAGAGCAAGCGTTTTTTTGTTTAGATATATTTTCTATTTATTGTAGTTTTCAAAATATAGTAAAATTCAATAGGATCTAAATTTTAAAAGTAAACTTATTATTTTAGCATATGAAAGTCGATTATATTATCGTTGGATTAGGTTTGGCAGGATTAGCATTTGCCGAAGAATTGATACAAGCAAAAAAAACATTTTTAGTTTTTGAAGATGCTTCTCAGACTTCTTCTTTAGTAGCAGGAGGTGTATACAATCCAGTGGTTTTAAGAAAATTTACGGCTGTTTGGAAAGCTGCTGAACAATTAGATTTGGCAATTCCATTTTATGAAAGACTAGAACAGAAACTGAATATTAAATTTGATGAAAAATTTGTAATTAAAAGAGCTTTTAAATCTGTACAAGAGCAAAACAATTGGTTTGCCGCTTCAGATAATTTAGTATTAAAACGATTTTTAAATCCTGCTATTGAGAATAAAAAAGTAGCTGGTGTTATCGGTGATTTCGGGTTTGGAACTGTGAATGAAACCGGTAGAATTGATACTTTAAAATTAGTGAAGGCTTACCGGAATTTTTTAATGGATGAAAAATGCATTCGTTTTGAAAAATTTGAACACCTAAAGTTAAAAGTCTCAGCGGAAAAAATTACTTATAAAGAAATTGAGTGCCAACAGGTAGTGTTTTGTGAGGGATTTGGAATTAAAGGAAATCCGTTTTTTAAGGATTTACCGTTAGAAGAAGCAAAAGGAGAACTCCTGACTATTCACGCTCCTGAACTTAATATTGATTTTTTATTAAAATCTGCATTATTCTTAATTCCTTTAGGAGATAATAGATATAAAGTAGGCGCAACTTTTAATCATGTAGATAAAACGGCTACACCTTCAGAAAAAGGAAAATTAGAATTGGTAGATAAATTGAAAAAGGTAATTAATGTGCCTTATGAAATTATAGACCAAACTGCAGGTATACGGCCTACTACAAATGACAGAAGACCATTTATTGGGCAACATAAAGAACATAATAGATTGGCAGTTTTAAACGGTTTGGGCACACGGGGTGTAATGCTTGCGCCAACCATGGCAAGAAACTTATTTAACTGTATTGAAAAAGATATTGCCTTAGATTTAGAGATAGATATTAAAAGATTTCAATAGAATTATCAGTTAATTCCATTTGAACCACTTCGCTTTTAGAATACAATATATTTTTGTCTTCTTTTTAAACATATTAACTCTAATTTTTAAGTAGCTTTGCGCCTTATAAAATTACACAATATTACATGTTAAACGTACATAATTTAACG
>JBLHGY010000002.1:0-74468 GCA_047616665.1 Polaribacter sp. | reverse complement strand
ACTGTTTTCTTAGTAGTACTTCCATTAGATAAATGTACACTTACACAAGGTGTAGGCGTAGTTTTGTAAAAAGTAGCAGTGCCGGCTGGCTGCACTGTTTGGTCGCTTTCTAGAAACACAAAATCTTTACCATAACCTTTAGGATCTACCAAAAATCCTTGCCCTGGTGCTAAGGTAAAAGGGTTATTCCCATTATTAATTATTTGGTACCCTGGTGTGGCCAAGTTCGGGTTCCAGACATATAAATAGGTACGATACTGGTTAAAATTATCTGAATTACTTGCTAAAATAGCAGTAGATGTTATAAAAGAAGGATAAGGGTTTCCTACAGCACTCCAAACATGTGTTCCATAATTTTCATCTTCACCAGTTTGCGGAACAAAATCACCAGTAGTGTGTGCAGGTATTGTAATACTTACATCATCTGTTGCCATATTACCTGTATAGGTAAAAGTACCAGCTGCTGTTCTTTTATTAGCAGTTGCGCTTCCACTTACAAAATTTGTAGTAACAGCTACTGGTTTCGAGTAATGTACCCAACGAGACCCTTTTGCATTGTCATTTTTATAGATTCCAATACCGTAAACAGTACCATCACCATTTTCTGCCACATTATTAGCTGCAGTGCTTGCAAAAGTTGCAATGTCTTGCGTAGTAACTGGGGTAGCTATTAAATGGAAATTAGCATCATTTACATAACGTTTGTAACTAATATTTCCTGTCACAGTGCTATTTGGTGCTAAAAAAGAAGCACTATCAGTAGCGTCAGAATCGGCAGTTAGATCTCCATTAACTGTTACTGCCCCGCCAGCATATACAAATGCAGTGGGTGCAATTCTTACCACACCTGTAGCACCTACATAGAGGTCTTGAGACCAGGAAACATGGGTTAGGAAAACGCAGCTTATTAAATAGATAATTTTCTTCATAATATTGTTTTATTTTGAGCACAAAAATAAAAACAGAGGATTTATTTATTGTTATATAATTATTATTAAAACTTATATAATTATGAGAATTATAAAAATAAAGGTGTTTTTAGTATGTTAAGTGTTGTTTTAATCTTACAAATGTTTTATACGAAGATTGCTGCTTGGTAGCAATCTATGTTGTTGTTCTTTTGGGTGGGTGTATTGAGATGGCTGTTTATTGCGCACTCGCAATAACAGCAATGGCTTAAGAGAGACGAGAGATAGAAAGAATTTTAAACCCTTTTCTACCAGGAAACTGTAATGGTTTTGTTCCAGATAAGATGCACACCAAAACTGGTAAAAAAATTGCATTAGAAAGACACCAATATATGGAGCAATTTCTAACACAGTTTTATAATGAGTGGGATGGTTTAGAGTAGTTTAATTTTCCTTTGCGGCCTCTAAAGCTGTAATTTTATATTCTAACACCGCTAATTCCTCTGCCTTTTCTATAATTTCTTCTACCGTTAAATTCGATTTAGAATTTATAAAATTTAAAGTTTCTAAACTTTTAAAAGTATAATAACTTAATGTTTCTTCAATTTTATCTTTGCTAGTTTTCATTTTACTGTACAAGTTTTAATATTTGACTTCTATATTTTGATGCAGATTTACCCGTAAACTCTTTAAATAATTTATTAAAATGAGAAAAATTATTAAAACCACACTCAAAACAAATATCTGTAATACTCATATTACTTTCGGATAGTAATTTTGTAGCATGCACCACTCTGTACTCATTTACTAACTTCGTAAATGTCTTTGAAGTTGTTTTTTTAAAAAACCGGCAAAAAGCAGGCACCGTCATACTAACCAACCCTGCAATTTCATCTAAACTTATATGCTGGTTAAAATTCTCATTTACATGTTTAAATATGAGGTCTATTTTACTACTATCTTGGGGCTGCGTTTCAAAAGCAAAGCCATCTGCATTTAAAATCGTATAATCATCTGTCTGCGCTAATTCTCTTAAAATATCTAAGAAAGAAATAATTCTATGAGGGCCTTCTAAATCTACTAACGCTTCAATTTTAGCGCCAATTCTCTTCTTTATTTCTATATTAAATCGAATTCCTTTTTTTGCACGCTCAAAAAGCTGCGCAATAGCAACCATCTCTGGAATTTTAAAAAAATCTTCTCCTAAAAACGCTGGTTTAAACTGTATTAATGTTTCAGAACCATTGGTTGTTAAACGATCCATAAAACCTAAATGTGGCAAATTAGACCCAATTAATACCAATTGGCTATTGTTAAAATAACTTATATGGTTTCCAATGTGTCTTTTTCCTTTTCCTTTATTTACATATACAATTTCTATTTCTGGATGAAAATGCCAAAAAGCAGTATTCGTTTTTAAAAACTGAACGTGCTTTTTTACTAATAAAGAACTACCAAAACTTGGTGTAATTTTTTCTAATGTAGGTTTTGTCTTCAATGGGTACTAATTTAATACAAAATTACAATACTAAAAGATAACAAAAGGCATAAAATTAACTTTATTGTATGCTATATTAACTTCATGTTAATTTAACATTAGATATTGTGATAATTTAGCACATATACTCATTAATTTAGCTGTTTTCTAAGTTCTAAATCTGTTCTAATTTTGTGGTGTTCATAATACTTAAATAAAAAAATATGAAAACAATAATTAAAAAGTACTTAGTAGCGGTTACATTCTTATTATCATTAGTAAGTTACGCAACTGAAAAAAACATTTCTACAACTATCGACGGAAAAAAAGTTAAAGTTGAATTTACAGCTGTAAGAAAAGGACAGGTTTTATCTATAAAAAACGCAAACAATATTGTAATGTATAGCGATGTTATTGAAATGGCTGGAAATTACGCTAGAACATTTGATTTAACTAATTTAGAAAATGGAAAATACACAGCAGAATTAGAAAAGGATTTTGAAACAATTATAAAGCCATTTTTAGTAGCAAACGGTCTGGTTACTTTTACACCTGAAGAAAATAAAACAATTTTTAAGCCCGTTATTAGAACCCAAGATAATTTACTACTTATTTCTAAAATATCTTTAAAAAACCAGCCTATAAAAATAACATTATACTATATGGATGCTGTTATTTATACTGAAACTTCAAAAGATACTAAAGTCTTAAATAGAGCCTTAAGGTTGTTAAAAAACAAAAAAGGTACTTATACAGTAGCTATAAATGCTGATAACAAAAATTATCGTAAAAATTTTAAAATATAAATAATTTAGTTAATTGTTCATTAAGCTAATGCTAAAGTTTAGTGGTAAAGCGAGTCTTAATTGACTCGCTTTTTTTTATTTTAATTCCCAGAGAAATTAGGTTTTCTTTTTTCAAGAAAAGCGGTTGTTCCTTCTCTAAAATCTGCTGTTCCAAAACATTCTCCGAAAGCATTAATTTCTGTATTAAAACCATTTGTACCATCTACAAAATTTGCATTTATAGCAACAATTGCAGCAGAAATTGCTACCGGTGAGTTTCTTACTATTTTACTTGCAATTTTTTCTGCCAATGGTATTAACTCTTCTTGCGTTGTTACATGATTAACCAAACCACAATTCTTGGCATCTTCTGCAGAAATCATTCCGGCAGTCATCATCATTTCCATTGCTTTTCCTTTACCCACCAACTGCGGTAAACGCTGTGTACCACCGTAGCCCGGAATTACCCCAAGCGAAACTTCTGGTAAGCCCATTTTTGCGTTGTCTGATGCAATTCTAAAATGACAAGCCATTGCCAATTCTAAACCACCACCTAAAGCAAAACCGTTAATTGCAGCAATTACGGGTGTTGCTAAATTTTCAATAAAATTAAATAGTATTTCTTGACCTTCTCGAGCTAAACCAGCGCCCTCTTCCATTGAAAAATGTGCAAATTCAGAGATGTCTGCTCCCGCAACAAATGCTTTTTCTCCGCTACCTGTAAGTAGTATTGCTTTTATATTTACATCAGTTTCTAAAGCATCAAATGCTTTGTGTAGCTCATGAATCGTTGCCTTATTTAAGGCATTTAATTTTTTTGGCCTATTGATTGTTATTTGTGCTAAAGCAGCTGTCTTTTGAACTAAGATGTTTTCGAAAATCATTTTGTTATCTATTTAAAATGGGTGTTAAAACTATAAATTCTACTTTAAATTAATTTTATTTTTTTGGTAAAATTACAGTAAAAACCGTTCCAGTACCTTTATTTGACGTGAATGAGATAGCACCATCATAGGCTTCAATAATGTTTTTTATCATTGGCAATCCTAAGCCCATTCCACTTGTTTTTGTAGTAAATTTAGGTTCAAATATTAAATCTTTTACCTCTTCAGAAATTCCTTTTCCATTGTCTGAAACTACTATTTTTATTTTAGACCCTTTAGATATTATTTCAACATTTATGAAAGGGTTTTCTTCAGTTTCTGTTGCCTGAAGTGCATTTTTAACCAAATTAGTTACAATTCTAATCAGTTGTGTTTTATCTAAAAAAGCGTATAATTCCTTTTCTTTTGTTTGGTATTTTATAGCTTTTTCATTAAAAATATCTAGGGCTAATTTTACAATACTTATAATTTCTATTTTTTCTTTTTTCTGAGTGGGCATTTTTGCAAAATCTGAAAAAGCAGAGGCTATTGAACTCATAACATCTATTTGTTGAATTAAAGTCTGGCTGTATTCTGCTAGTTTTTCTTTAATATTTTCATCCTCTGGATTAAATTTTCGCTCAAAACTTTGCACAGATAAACGCATTGGTGTTAACGGATTTTTAATCTCATGTGCTACTTGTTTTGCCATTTCTCTCCAAGCCTGTTCTCTTTCACTTTTAGCTAATCTTGCAGCACTTTCTTCTAACTGATCTATCATATTATTGTAAGCATCTACTAAAATCTCAATTTCTGAGCTTGCTTTATTTAATATAATTTTCTCATTTCTTTCGTTTAAACGCGTATGTTGCATTTTATCTGAAATTGTTTTTATAGAATGTGTAATATAACTAGACAGAAAATAAGCAAAAGAAATTGCTAACAAAAACATGAGTAAATACACCAAACTTAACCTGTAAATAAACTCTTTAAGCTCTGCCTCTATTTCAGAGTTGTCTTGCGTAAACTGTAATTCTAAAATACCTATTCGTTTAAATTTTGGGCCGTTTATATAAGAATAGGAGGTTTGATAACTTGTACCATCAATTTCTTTGTTTTTTAAAATTCTGTGATTTGAGTTTTGTGCCAATTCAGACACTATATAGTCTGTTAAAGGCGTGGTATCTACTTTTTCAAAGGCATTACCAAAAGACGTTTTTAGTAAGTTTCCTTGTAGGTTATAAATGGTAATATTTAGTTTGTTTATAGAAGATATCTCATAAATTCTATCCTGAAAAATCTTCGCTAAATTATCTGTATGTACGGCGTGTATGGTTTTATTTGTAAGTTCTAATTCAATCGTTTTTTTTGCAATGGCTTCTTTACGCTCAAAACGCTGAATGTTATAGTCTTTTGTCTGCTCATCATACTGGTATACCGTTACTACCAAAATTAAAATAGATGTTAACAACACCAATAAAATCATGGATAAAAAAATACGAATTCTTAGGGAGATACTGGTTAAACGAATCAAAATTTATGGTTTTTTATGGGGCTTTAAAAACGATTCCTAAAGACATTAATAGTATAATTTAGGTTAAAGATAATCAAATAAAAAGTTATTACAACTCAGAAATTGCGCAGTAATAACTTCTATAGTTTTTATAACTTCACTTCTTATTTATGCTTTAATTTCATAATTATTAGAAATAAAGATAAAATAGCAGTGATTGCATTCGCTAAAATCATTGGCAAACTGTTGAGATGAATTCCGTAAATTAACCACAAAACAATTCCAATAAAAAAAGCAATATACATGGTTAAAGATAGCCCGGAAGTATCTTTTGTTTTATACGTTTTAAAAACCTGTGGCAAAAAGGATGCTGTCGTAATAAACGCTGCTAACAAACCAATAATTTCGTAAAAATTAAGCACTTCTTTTTATTTTTTTTTGATGGATTCCACTCTTACTAAATCAAGATTCAGTATTAATCTTTCGATTTTTTTTTTAATGAGATTTCTCAATCGCCTAAAAAGGCACTTTTCGAAATGACAAATAAATTACATAAACCGACTAGCAGATTGCTTCGTGCCTCGCAATGACATTTTACAAACAAACAGATACCTATAAAGGCTGCGCCTTTAACCAACGATGTTTATAATTTTTCCAGGCACCACAATTACTTTTTTAGGAGTTCTACCTTCTAATTGTGCAATTGTTTTCTCGTTTTCTAATACTGCTTTTTCTATTTCTTCTTTTGATAAATCTAACGGAAGTTCTAACGTAAAACGCATTTTTCCGTTGAATGAAATCGGATAATTCTTCGCACTTTCTACCAAATGTTTTGCATCAAAAACCGGAAAATCTGCCGTAGAAATAGATTTTTTATTTCCTAGCTTGCTCCATAATTCTTCTGAAATATGCGGTGCATACGGCGATAATAAAACCAATAATGGTTCTAATATAGCCCGCTTATTACATTTTAAGGCGGTGAATTCATTTACCGCAATCATAAAAGTAGAAACAGAGGTGTTAAAAGAAAAACGCTCGATATCTTCTTCAACCTTCTTAATTGTTTTATGTAAAACCTTTAACTCCTCTTTTGTTGCTTTCTCTTTTGAAACTTCAAAAATTTCTTCGTTAAAATACAGTTTCCATAATTTCTTTAAAAAGGATGAAACTCCAGAAATACCAGAAGTTTTCCAAGGTTTTGCTTGTTCTAAAGGACCTAAAAACATTTCGAACAAACGCAGTGCATCTGCACCGTATTGGGCAACAATAGCATCCGGATTTACAACATTGTATTTCGACTTCGACATTTTTTCTACTTCGCGCTTTACTTTGTAAACCCCATCTTCTAAAATAAATTCAGCGTTTTTATAAGCTGCATTTAAAGCATGATTTTTAAAAGCTTCAACATCCAACTCATCAGAAGCATTTACCAAAGAAACATCTGCATGCATAGCAGTCTTCACAATCAGTACCATGTCTGCATTTAAAGGATTCAAAAAACCATTATCCATTAGATAGTTTTTAACGACTGTTTCAAATTCGTCATCAGAACTAAATAAATTCTTAGAAACAAGTACTGCAGGTATTTTATTTAGAATATCAGCATTCGATTTTTCATCAGCACAACCACAACCTTCTTTCACAAAAGCAGTTGCTTTGTAAACAAAAGCAGAAGTTCCTAAAATCATCCCTTGATTGATCAGTTTTTTTGCAAACTCATCTACAGGCACAATTCCTTTATCGAACAAGAATTTTTGCCAAAAACGCGCATACAATAAATGCCCTGTTGCGTGCTCAGAACCTCCAATATATAAATCTACTTCTTTCCAATAATCTAAGGCTTCTTTGCTTGCAAATTCTGCTGTATTTGTAGCATCCATATATCTATTAAAATACCAAGAACTTCCTGCCCAACCAGGCATTGTATTCAGTTCTAAAGGATACACCGTCTTGTTTTTTAACTTCTCATTAGAGACTACTTTCTTGCCACGAGCATCCCAAGCCCAAGCTATTGCATTTCCTAAAGGTGGTTTCCCATCTTCTGTGGGTAGGTACTTTTCTACCTCTGGCAATACAATTGGCAGGTGTTTTGCGTCAATCATTTGAGGCATTCCGTCTTTATAATACACCGGAAATGGTTCTCCCCAATACCGTTGTCTGCTAAAAACAGCATCTCGCAAACGGTAATTTATTTTGCCGTACCCAAAGCCACGTTTCTCCATTTCAAAAATGGCTAATTTTAATGCTTTCTTGTATTTTAGTCCTGATAAAAAATCGGAATTTGCAATTCTTGTTGCGTCTTTACCGGTGTGCGCTTCTTCAGAAATATCTACCCCTTCAAAAATATTAGGAATCGGAATTTCGAACTTTTTAGCAAAATCGTAATCTCTTTGATCTCCACAAGGTACCGCCATTACAGCTCCTGTTCCGTAGTTTGCTAGTACGTAATCTCCAATCCAGATTTGAACCTTTTCACCAGAAAAAGGATGTATTGCATACGCTCCCGTAAATACACCAGAAATGGTTTTAACATCTGCCATTCGATCGCGCTCAGAACGTTTTGCAGTGGCAGTAATATACTTTTCAACTGCACTTTTTTGAGCAGCTGTTGTAATTTTAGAAACCAACTCATGCTCTGGGGCAAGCGTCATAAAAGAAACCCCAAAAATAGTATCTGGTCTTGTGGTAAAAACCTGAATCCTATCCCTCAATCCCTTTCCAAAGGAAAGGGAAGCCTGTACGTTCTTATCTTTCTCTTGAATTTCTTTCTCTTGTTTTTGTATTTTATAAAATTGATTTGTTAATTCTTTATCAATTTCAAATAAAACTTTATCTATATTTTCAATTACTTCTTCGTTTTTAAAACGGATAACTTTAAAACCAGATTCTTGTTCTAATTCTAAAGTCCTTTCAGCATCTTTTTCTAATTGATAATCGTGAATTTTACCATCCACTTCTATGATTAACTTACGAGTTAAACAAACAAAATCTACAATAAAATTGTTTATTAAATGTTGCTGTCTAAACTTTAATTTTGTTTTTTTTCCTTTTAATTGTTTCCATAAGATCGCTTCTGCTGGAGTTGGATTGGCTCTCATTTCTTTTGCTTTTTCAAGCAATAAATAGGAGTTATTTCCACCTGTCATATAACCAAGTGTTTTTTTAGAGTCTGATTGCACTCCCTTTCCTTCGGAAAGGGTTGGGGATAGGACATCAAAAGAAACCATGGCTCCTTGAGAACGCCCAATCCAGTTTGTTTGAGAATCTTTTAAAGGCTGTGGCCAATCTATGGTTTCTAAACCGTCTAATAAACGCTGTGCATATGCAGAAATTCGCATAGACCATTGGGTCATCTTTTTACGCACAACAGGATGACTTCCTCTTTCTGATACTCCGTTTACAATTTCATCGTTTGCTAAAACGGTTCCTAAACCCGGACACCAATTTACTTCTGTATCCGATAAAAAAGTTAAACGGTATTGTAATAAAATTGCTTCTTGTTCTTTGGTAGAAAAAGCGTTCCATTCTTCCGCAGAAAAAGAGGCTATATCTTCATCTGATACAGCATTTACTTTCGCATTTCCAGATTTCTTGAAGATTGAAATTAAAGTAGCAATGTCTTCTGCTTTGTCTGTGTCTTTATGATACCAAGAATTAAATAGTTGAATAAAAATCCACTGTGTCCATTTATAATATTCAGGGTTAGAAGTTCTTACTTCTGTACTCCAATCAAAAGAAAAACCAATTTTATCTAATTGTTTTCTATAGGTTGCAATGTTTGCTTCTGTGGTTTTTGCTGGGTGTTGCCCTGTCTGAATTGCGTATTGCTCTGCTGGCAAACCAAAAGAATCATACCCTTGCGGATGCAACACATTAAAGCCTTTGTGACGCTTGTAACGTGCATAAATATCACTTGCAATATACCCTAAAGGATGCCCAACATGCAAACCTGCACCACTTGGATACGGGAACATATCTAACACATAATATTTTGGCTTTTCAGAAGTATTTGAGGCTTTAAAAGTTTGATTTTCCGCCCAAAATTTTTGCCAATTTTCTTCTATTTCTTGATGATTGTATTGCATTTCTATTTCCTTAATTAAGCGACAAATTTACGTTTAATCTTTCTAAGTGAAAAGCTACTTTACTTTAAATTAAAAGAGGCTTCCAATTTGTATTGGAAGCCTCTTTTAAAATTGTAATAATTGCGATTATAACCACTCTAAATAACTAGCGGTTTTTTAAAATGTCTCTAAAAATTAATCTTCTGACACTGCTACTGTTATCGACACAGAAACTACCGTATTTTCCCAGCCCATTTTTAAGGTCATGTTTTTATCAAACAGCATAGAAAAAGCTTCTATACTTTTTTCTGATGTAGAAATTTTTCCTGAAACGCGCACTACATCTTCGTCTTGTTTGTAAAAATAAGAACCCCAAACATTTCTTGCTGTACTCAAAATTACAGTCCAATCTGCTTCTGAAGCTGGTATTGTAAATAAAGAATAGGTTCCTGCTTTTACTTCTTTTCCACCAAAAACAACATCTTTATAAAATGTAATTTCTGCTGCTTCGTTTGCTCCTGTTCTCCAAACTTTGTCCGCTGGTGCTAGTTTTGCTAAATCTCTTCCTTTTAATTGTGGTCTCCCATAAACAACCTTTACAATCTTATCTGAAATCTTATAGCTGCTTGGGTATGATGCTGCATCTAAGGGGCTTAAATCTAATTTAGGGAATTTTTGTGCAGCAATTTCTGATGCACTAATTAAAGTGATTGCAAAAATTGTAATTGCTAATATTGATTTTTTCATTTTTATAAATTAATTATTATTGATTTTCAAATTTGTCAAAAAAAATAGAAAACCTTACATTGGTTACTATTAATTTTTTGTTAACTTTTAATGGCAATCGCAACCTGTATTGCAATTTCCTTTTTTCTTAGATGGAAATACGTATTTCTTTACTAAGAAAAACAACGCTAAAATTAACAATACATACACGGCTATTTCTTGCATTATTTAAGAATTTGAAAAACAATTAATGAACATACATAGGCCAAACCTGTCATCCCAAAAAGTTGAATTAAAGGCCATTTCCATGTTTTAGTTTCGCGCTTTACAATAGCTAAAGTTGCCATACACTGCATTGCAAACGCGTAAAAAACTAATAAAGACATGCCCGCTGGAAAATTAAATATTTTTTTACCCGTTGCCGGATTAATTTCTGAGCGCATTTTCTCTTTAATAGTAGCTGTGTTTTCATCATCTGAACCTACACTATAAATAGTAGCTAAAGTTCCTACAAAGACCTCTCTAGCCGCAAAAGATGTAATTAAGGCAATTCCAATTTTCCAATCGTACCCCAAAGGTCTTATCGCTGGCTCTATAGACTTACCCATAATACCAATATAAGAATTTTCTAATTTTACCGCTGCAATTTTTTGTTGCAATTCATCGGTTTCTAAGTTTTTATTTGCTGCTTTTTCTATGGTATTTTGTTCAGCATTTTGGTAAGATTCTGGTCCGTTAGAAGCTAAAAACCACAAAACTACAGACAAGGCTAAAATAATTTTCCCTGCACCTAAAACAAAAGCTTTTGTTTTTTCTAAAACATCAAACAATACATTTTTTACAGAGGGTAATTTGTAGTTAGGCATCTCTACCACAAAGAAAGAATTGCTTTTAATTTTTAAGGTTTTCTGTAAAATATAAGCTGCTAAAATTGCAGTTCCGAAACCCAAAGCATACAACATTAGTAATGTAAAAGCTTGCAGATTATAAAATCCAAATATTTTTGTGTCTGGTATAATCAACGAAATTAAAATTGCATAAACAGGCAGTCTTGCAGAACACGTTGTAAAAGGAACTACCAAAATAGTAATTAAACGTTCTTTCCAACTAGAAATGGTTCTTGTTGCCATAATTGCAGGAATTGCACAGGCAGTTCCAGAAATTAATGGAATTACAGATTTTCCATTCATCCCAAAACGGCGCATAATTTTATCCATTAGAAAAACAACACGACTCATATAACCCGTTTCTTCTAAAACAGCTATAAACAAAAATAAAATAGCAATTTGTGGTATAAAAATAAGAACACCACCAATGCCCGGAATAATTCCTTCGACAATTAAATCTGATAAAACACCTGTTGGTAAATTACTTCTTGCAAAATCTGATAGTTCTGCAAAAGTAGTATCAATTAAATCCATTGGTAAAGAAGACCAATCGAAAATAGATTGAAAAATTAACAGTAAAACCAACAAGAAAATAAAATATCCAAAGATTCTGTGTGTAAAAACCTTATCTAACTTCGCCCTTAAATCTTTCGCTTTGCTCTTGTCTACTAGATAGGTGTTTTTTAAAATTTTATTAATCTCTTGGTAGCGATAAATAGTTTCTTTGTGCTGGTATTTCTTTAATTTAGAAACATCTTTATTAAAAGACAGTAGTTTTTCTTTTTCTTGTTTCGTGATTTCTTCTGGGAAATTCTTTTGTGTAACCATTAACCACAACTCATACAATGTGTAATTTGGGTTAATTGCTTTTAACTCCTCAAAATACGCAGGGTCTATCTTCTTATTATCGCACATTGGTGTTGCTTTTGCAGCAACATGACACTTAATAATAGCCGCTTTTACGGCTTCAATTCCTTGATTTTTTCTAGCACTTATTAAAACAACTTCTGTATTTAGTTCTTCTTTTAATGCTGTTAAGTCTATAGAAATTCCTTTCCTAGTCATTTGGTCTACCATATTTATGGCCAAAACCGTAGGAATTTCTAAGTCTTTAATTTGAGAAAATAATAATAAATTTCGCTTTAAGTTTTCTACATCTGCAACTACTAAAATTACATCCGGAGATTCTTTTATGTCTTTTTTAAGTAAGGTTTTTAAAACAATACTTTCGTCTACAGAAGTTGGATTGATGCTATACGTTCCCGGTAAATCTGTAATGATTGCATTTTGTGTTGCAGACAATTTACAAGACCCTTGTTTTTTATCTACCGTTACGCCTGGGTAATTTCCTACTTTCTGTGTTAAACCCGTAAGTTGATTAAAAAGTGAAGTTTTCCCTGTATTCGGATTTCCTATTAAAGCAACTTTTATATCTTTCTTAGACATGAATTATTCGCTTTTTAGAATTCTTATTTTTGAAGCTGTTTCTTTTCTAATTGCCAAATGACTTCCGTTTACGCAGATATATAGCGGATCTTTTAAGGGTGCTATTTGTACCAACTGCACCTCAGCGCCTGGCAAGCAACCCATTTCTAATAATTTTAATGGAATAGAATCTAAAGATTCTTCAGAAATATACCCCATTTCTCCAATATGTAAAGATGCTATTGTATTCAACGTTTTTTATTTGGACAGCAAATATAGCCATTTAGAATGATTCTAAACAAGTTATTGAGAGGCATATTCTTCCTTTAACAAAACAATATCTTTCTTTAACTTTTCCATATCTTCTTTTTCTGTGCCATCATAATAGCCTCTAATGCGTTTTTCTTTGTCTACTAATACAAATTGCTCTGTATGTATAAAATCGTTTTCGTCTCCATTACCTTCGTCTAAAACAGCAAAATAACTTTTCCTAGCCAGCTCATAAATATGAGTTTTAGCTCCTGTAGTTATATTCCACTTACCATCTATAACCCCTTTTTTATCTGCATATTCTTTTAAAACAGTAACACTATCTATTTCGGGTGTTACAGAATGAGAAAGAAATAGAATATCGGCATCTTTTTTATAAAAGTCTTGCAATTCACCCATATTATATGCCATGTTTATACAAATAGTTTGGCAACGCGTGAAAAAGAAATCTGCAACGTAAATTTTATCTTGATAGTTTTTATTCGTAATTTTCTGACCATTCTGATTGGTCAATTCAAAATCTGCAATCGTATGATCTTTGGTAATGTGTTTCATAGAAAAATCTACCAAACGCGGATTTACATCTGCAGGATTGTAAATTTTTAACTTTTCATCTACTTTTAATAATTGATAAAAAACAGGAATAACAACAACCGAAAAAAGGGCTAAAAAAATAAATGTTGGAATCGATTTTTTAAAAAATTTAAGCTCCATGGTTTTATTTTATTTTACAAAAATACGACTTAAAAACACCCTAGAACAGCAAACAAAAACAAATGCTATCTAAAATATTTGTTAAATTAAAAAAGCAACCTTTAATAGTTCTTTTACACCTCTACTGAAAACCTTACATTTGTATCTTTTTTAATCTGATTTAACGCTGAATGGAAATATTAATAAAAGCATCTCAATTTATACTAAGTTTATCCTTACTAATTGTTTTGCACGAATTAGGGCATTTTATACCCGCAAAATTATTTAAAATTAAGGTAGAAAAATTCTACTTATTTTTTGATTATAAATTCTCAATTTTAAAGAAAAAAGTTGGTGATACTGTCTACGGTATTGGTTGGATTCCTTTAGGAGGGTATGTAAAAATCTCTGGGATGATAGACGAAAGTATGGACACCGAGCAGCTAGCACAACCAATACAACCTTGGGAATTTAGATCTAAACCAGCTTGGCAGCGCCTAATTGTTATGCTAGGTGGTGTTTTTGTGAATTTTGTTTTAGGAATTTTTATCTACATTATGCTAATGTGGTCTTATGGTGAGCGGTATTTACCAAATGAAAATGTAAAAGACGGGGTTTGGGCAGACAATGTATTAGCTAAAAATTTAGGTTTAAAAACAGGTGATAAGATTTTAACTGTAGACGGACAAAAAGTGAAAAAATTTCGCAGTTTACCCCTAGAGTTTATCAACGGAAACACTTATCAAATTGAAAGAAACGGAGAAGTCTTAGATAAAGAAATTCCTGAAGATTTTATTTCTCAGTTAATGGACAGAGAAAAAGGGGCAGGAAGTTTTTTAAATATTAGATATCCGTTTACGGTTACTGGCATTTCTAAAGATTCTCCCAATATAAATGCAGATATAAAGGCGAAAGACATTATAGTTGCTATTAATGGTGAAACTATTAAATATTTTGACCAAGCACAGATTGCCTTAAATAAATATAAAAATACTGCTATTTCTGTAACGATAAAAAGAGGAAATGAAACGAAAGATATTCCTGTTAAAGTTACAAATGAAGGAAAAATAGGCGTTGGCTTTGCTACAATTTCTGGCGCAGATTTAGAAAAATTAGGATACTATGATTTAGCAGATTTTAAATATTCTTTCTTAGAAGCAATCCCTGCAGGTTGGAACAAGTCTATAAAAACCTTAACGGATTACATGAAGCAGTTAAAGAAAATCTTTAATCCAAACACGGGTGCTTACAAAGGTTTGGGTGGTTTTATTTCTATTGGAAGTATTTTTCCTAGTGAATGGAGCGCACAAGCTTTTTGGGAGATAACGGCCTTCTTGTCTATCATGTTAGGTTTTATGAACTTATTGCCAATACCTGCTCTAGATGGTGGACATGTAGTTTTTACCCTTTGGGAAATGATTACCGGAAGAAAACCTGGAGATAAGTTCTTAGAATATGCACAAGTTGTTGGCTTTATTTTACTAATTGCCTTGTTACTTTTTGCAAATGGGAATGATGTATACAGACACTTAAAAGATTATTTTTAGAAAAAACAGCTTTCTTAAAACTTAAAAAGCCTCACAAATTTAATTTGTGAGGCTTTTTAAGTTAAAATTATAAAAGAGATATTAAACAGAACAAATACGCCTTATTTTATATCATATACTTTGCATATAAAAGCTTTAGTTCCTGGTATCTGTTTTAGTAAACCGCTTCTTTTTATTCTATATTTAAAAGAAGACTTGCATTGAATACCTGTTTTCATGTAAAAAAAATACGCTATTCAAGAGAAAGCCATCATTCAAATAAATGAATGATGGCTTTTATAAAAAATACTACCTTACTACTATCTTATTTTTCAGAAACTACATCATCTTCCGCTTCAATAACCGCTGTGGTTTGCTCTGCAGAGAGATCTTTTCCTTTTAAATAACTTGGCAAATCCATACCAGCCATATTAAACATTTCTTGCAATGGCGGCACTGCTTTGTACATTCCAGAAATAAAATTAGAAGTCGATGTTTTCCCTTCTTTTCCACCACCATTTTCCCAAACAGTAACTTTATCTATCTTAATGTTTTTAATAGCTTCTGCTTGTATTTTTACCAATTCTGGCAATTTATCTGCAATTAATAACAATGCTGCGTTTTGAGAATTGTTGCCCGCTGCTTTTACAATTTGGTCTAAACCAGCTGCTTGTTTTGTTAAAACTTCATACAATCCTTGCGCCTCTGCTTGTGCTTTAAATAAGATCGCATCGGCTTCACCTTTTGCTATTCTTCTAATATTTTCTGCAGTAGCTTCTGCATCAATTTCTACTTTTCTCTTATCAATTTCTGCAGGCACAATAATATCTGCTAATTGAGAAGAACGTTCTCTTTCTGCTCTTGCTACTTCTGCTTCTTGCTCTGCAGCATAAGATTCTTTTAACGCATTTGCTGTTTGTACTTTTTCTGATGCAATTGCTGTACGTTCCGCTTCCGCTTCTCTTTGTCTTCTTAGAGAGTCTGAATTTGCTACATTAATCTTCGCAACATTTTCTCCTTCTACCGCTTTTGCATTTGCTGCTGCAACTTGTGTTCTTTCATCTTGCACTGCATTTGCCTCTCCAATAGAACCATCTCTAGTTTTTTCTGCTACAGATTTTCTTGCTGCGTTAATTGCATGTGCTGCTGCTTCTTTACCCAAAGCTTCTATATAGCCAGACTCATCTACTATATCTGTAATATTTACGTTAATTAGTTTTAAACCAACCTTCTTTAATTCAGATTCTACACTTTTAGAAATATTGGTTAAAAACTTATCTCTATCAGAGTTTATTTCTTCAATATCCATAGATGCAACTACCAAACGCAATTGCCCAAAGATAATTTCTTGTGCTAATTCTTGAATTTGACTTTGTCCTAAACCCAACAATCTTTCTGCTGCATTTTGCATTATTCCTGGCTCTGTAGAAACCCCAATTGTAAATCTACTTGGCACATTTACACGAATATTTTGTTTAGAAAGTGCGTTTACCAAATTAACTTCTATTGAAATTGGCGTTAGATCTAAAAATTGGTAGTCTTGAATTACCGGAAAAATAAATGCGGCACCACCATGAATACATTTGGCAGATTCGCCACCACTAACTTTACCATACACCACTAAAATTCTGTCTGACGGACATCTTTTGTAGCGTTTTATCATTGCAAGTAGCAATATAAAAATAAACAGAATAGCAATTCCTATTCCTATTAAACCCGCAAACGAGTTACTTTGTAATCCAATTAAATTTAGCATCATTTTTTTTTAGTTTTGAGGTTCTATAATTAAAGTTCCGTTATTTGTTACTTCAATTACTTTAATAATTTTTCCTTGTTTTAAATCTTCATTGTGGTCTGTTAACGCTTCTAATTCTCTTAAAGCTCCTTGAATTTTAATCTGAATTTTACCTGTTCTAGATCTATTTGCACCTACGGTTAAATAGACTTCGCCAATAGCATTTAAAGCATTTTTCATTTTTAAAGTTCCGCTAGCTGTTAATTTGCTGATGTAATAAAATAATGCAGCCATTACAAACATCATTAATAAACCAAAAAATACAGAAATAATAATGGTTACAGATTTAGAGTTTCCTGCGTCTATACTCGCAATACCACTCCAACCAAAAATAGCAAAAAAAGCAACTAAATTTTTCAATGTAAAAAACTGAAAGCCAGCACCTGTATCTGCATCTATTTCTGTATCTATATCTCCAATATCATCTGAATCTGCACCAATTAGTGTAGAAATTAAGACCAATAAAAACATGAATGTAGAAATTCCTGTAATAATCCAATACGTTTTTTGAAAAGAGGTTAACTCTTGAAACCATTCTGTCATAGCATTTTTTTAATGTGAATAAATATACTGGTTTTTACCGATTAACATAGCTTCTTTAATCAATAAGAAAGAAACTTAATTTTTACTTTTATCAACTTTTAAATAAAGTATTTTTTGTTGATTTTTAAATTTAATGCTGCGTTTATTAGGGTTAAAAATAATAGTATTAAAATGCTATACTGCAATTAAGCTTCTCTTATTAGTAGTTTAAAAAGTACTTTTGTTACAATAAATTACAAAACAATAAAAAAGCCTCACAAATTTAATTTGTGAGGCTTTTTTTAAACTTTATAAAGAGGTTTTAATAAAGGAAACCAAGTATAACGAAAATTACACTTCTCACCTGCATAAGCTTTCGTTCCTGATATTAATTTCATCAATCCCTTTCTTCTAATTCTATGTCTAAAAGTAGACTTACATCGGGGGCATTTTTTCATCGGTAGAATTTTATATTAAAACTCTATTTTTTATTCTCAAGTAATAAAAAAACAACTACTTACACCTGTATAAAATTCTCTTTTTTAACAATTATGTATCTTATTTGTCATCTTAATTGTTGTTTTTTCTTGCAATCAATTCATTTTCAAATTTTAATACTGCTCATATCGGTAACAAAAAGTTAAAATACTGCACCAAGAAACGATAGCCAACGTCTTTTATTAAAAAAGAAAACCATACTCTAACAAAGAGAATGGTTTCTATAGAAACGTATTTTGTTTTAAGCTTTTACTATTTTTCCATTTTGTTTTGCAGCTTCATTTCTATCAATTTTATGGGTTGGTCTTGTCCATTTTGGTTTTTCACCTAAGGCTTGATATTCAGAATCTGAGGCTTCTACAGATTGTGGCTGTGCTTTTTTTGTAAATGGCTTTTGTGGATTTAATCCTAATAATTTAAACATTTTCATGTCTTCATTTACATCAGGGTTCGGAGTTGTTAATAATTTATCTCCTGCAAAAATTGAATTTGCTCCTGCAAAGAAACACATTGCTTGTCCTTCTCTGCTCATTTGAGTTCTTCCCGCAGATAAACGCACTTGCGTTTCTGGTAAAACAATTCTAGCAGTTGCAACCATTCTAATCATATCCCAAATTTCAACTGGCTTTTCGTCTGCTAAAGGAGTTCCTTCAACAGCAACTAAAGCATTAATTGGTGTAGATTCTGGTTGCGGGTTTAATGTGGACAAAGCAACTAACATTCCTGCTCTATCCGCTGCAGTTTCTCCCATTCCAATAATTCCACCAGAACAAACCGTTACATTTGTTTTTCTGACGTTGTCTATAGTATCTAATCGATCTTGATATCCACGTGTAGAAATTACTTTTTTATAATATTCTTCTGAAGAATCTAAGTTATGATTGTAGGCATATAAACCAGCTTCTGCCAACCTTTGTGCTTGATTTTCTGTAACCATCCCAAGGGTGCAACAAACTTCCATTTCTAATTTGTTAATGCTTCTAACCATGTCTAAAACTTGGTCAAATTCTGGCCCGTCTTTTACATTTCTCCAGGCTGCTCCCATACAAACACGAGAGCTTCCGCTTTCTTTAGCACGCAGCGCTTGTGCTTTTACTTGATTAATAGTCATTAAATCATTCCCCTTGACACCTGTATGATAGCGAGCCGCTTGTGGGCAATATCCACAATCTTCTGAGCAACCACCCGTTTTTATTGAAAGTAAAGTAGATACTTGCACAACATTTGGATCATGTAATTCTCTATGAATTGTTGCCGCATCATACAGCAACTCCATCATTGGTTTGTTATAGATTTCTAATATTTCTTCTTTCGTCCAATTGTGTCTTACTTCACTCATAAGTTTGCTTTTAAAAATAAATATGGCTAATTTCTAATGATACGTAAAGTAGTTTGACAACTAAATATAGTATCTAAACATTTTTAGAAAATTAATATTTAGTGTCTGGTCGTAAACAGACGATTTTTATAATTTGAATTATTTTTGATGTCATTTTCAGTTACTTTTTATAAGGTGATGCCTTAGCATCAATCGATTAAAAATAAATGGAAAGGGCGCAAAAAGAAACATATTTAATATTGCTATGTTTACGACCAGACACTATTTAATCAAAAGACTTCTAATAGTTACTTATATACTGTGCTTATTTTTCTAGAAATTATAACGCAAACCAAATAAAAGACTACTTGGTGGCATTGGTACATAACCAGACTCTATATAGTCTGCATTAAATATATTATTTGCAGTAACCGTAAAATTAAATGTATTAAAATCTACAATTACAGAAGCATCCCAAACATTATAACTTGTTCCAATAGCACGTTCTGCATGTTTGTAAATGATGTTCTGTCTTACGTTCTTAAGAAATTTACTAGAAAAACGAGTTATAAATTGGTGTTTTAGCGTGTTTAAAGAATACCGAGATAAATCTTTATTTTCATCTGAAATATCATCATTTAAATAGGTATACCCAAAGGTTACTGTTTGGTTATATTCTTTCAATTTGAAATTATAAGAACCTTCAATTTCAAACCCTTTGGTGTTTACCTCTGTAACATTGGTTGCTGTAAAAATGCTCTCGTCTGTGTTTGGTCTTATATAATCTATTAAATTATCTGAATCTCTATTAAATACAGCTATAGATCCAGAAAATTTAGTGTTGCTAAATTTTAACCCTGCTTCTTGTGCAAAAGCGCTCTCTGGCTCTAAATTTACGTTCCCAGAAGTTGCGGGATCTCTGTAGTACAAATCTGTGAAAGTTGGTACTCTAAAGGTGTACCCAATATTACCATATGCCTTTAAATGTTGCGTTAATTTTACACCAACATCTAACCCAGGAAAAGCATTAAAGTCGAAATCTGAGAAATAGGTTACTGCAACACCTGGCGTAACATCTAGTCTACCGTCTAAAAATTTAAAACGATGTTCTAAAAAGAAATTTGCCATCGTTCTATTTCTATCTCCTAAATTATTACTGCTAATAGAAAATCTAGAAAGATCTATACCAAAACCCGTAATTCCTAAACCTGAGGTATAAGACGCATTTGTTTCTACACCTACCTTATTTGTGATGTGCAAGTTTCTATAAAAACTAGGGTCGTCTCTTTTCAATAAAAAGATATCTTGTCCTCTTTTCCAATAGATTCTTGGAGTAATCTTTAATTTTTCAGTTCTAAAAGTTGTAGAAGCACCCAATAAACTACTCTGCGTTTCTTCATATTCATTAAAACCAAATGCTGCTGGCGTATAGAAATTTTGTGCACCAAACTTTTTATCGAAGAAAGTAGCCAACACTTCTATGGGTTGTTTTTTCTTATTAAAAATTGCTTTTAATAAATAATTGTAATTGTTATAATCAGAGTTTTCTCTATAACCGTCTGAAGTTAATACACCAACATGCGCAATAATAGCTGCATTTTCAAATTCTTTACCAATCGTTACAGAACCATTTAATTGTCCGAAAGACCCTGCTTCTATATTTACAGAAGTAGTGTTTTCTAAGGTGCTTTTTGTTACAATATTGATGGCGCCAGTAAATGCATTTTGTCCGAAAACTCTTGCAGCCGGCCCTTTAATAATTTCTATTCTCTCGATAACTTCAATTGGCAAAGCGGCATTCATTGTATGATGTCCTGTTTGTGCATCATCCATTTTAATACCGTCTATTAACAATAATGTTTGATCGAAACCACCACCTCTAATGTATAAATCTGCTTGGCTACCAGCGGTGCCTCTTCTTCTAATGTCTACACCTGCAACTTGCTGTAATAAATCTGCTACGTTTGTAGCAGCACTATTTTTTATATCTTTTGACGTGATAACATTTATAGTTCTAGAGTTTTCTTTAAAAGGCAAATCGATTCTGGTAGATTTTATTAAAATAGTGTCTAGCGCCTGTATTTCCTTTTTTTCTTGAGAAAAAAGATTCAAATGTGAAATTAGAAGTGCAATAATTAGTACTTTACTTTGGTTCATTTTAAGTGTTATTTTAGTATAAATACACTACAAAAGTCGTAACTTTCCGGACGACTAAACTAGTCCAGTTTTAAAATGATAGATAGTCCGGTAAATACAGTACTAAAACAACTCATTGATTTTGATAAAGCAATGGTGCAACCCGTGTATATTCAAGTTTCACAACAAATTGCAAATGCCATACAGCGAAAGTATCTAACCAAAGGTACAAAACTACCCGGAACCCGTGTGTTTGGGCAGTTAATAAAAGTGCATAGAAATACAGCTGTTGCTATTTACGAAGAGCTAGCTTCGCAGGGTTGGGTAGAAATTATACCAAATAAAGGCACCTTTATTATAGAGCCATCGCTAAAAACAGCAAAAATAAAAGCACCTTCTCAAAAAATAAATGAAGCATATACCTATGCCAAAACAACAGGCTTTCCTTTTCAAAAATCATTTCATTTAGCATCTACAGCGCAACTAACAAATGCTAAATATAGTATTAATGATGGAAAACCAGATGTACGTTTGCATCCGGTACATCAATTTACACGGTGGTACAGCGCTGCTATGAAGCGTAAAACATTGATAAAGAAATGGAACGAACCAAAGGAACATTCCTATTCTCTATTTCAAACACAGCTCTGTAACTATTTAAATGCAACGAGAGGTTTTCATATAAGTCCAAATAATCTGTTAAGCACCCGTAGTTCAGAAATGAGCTTATACATTGTTTCTCAATTATTGATACAGCAAAATGATGTCGTATTAGTAGGGAATTTGAGTAATTATGCTTCTAATATGATTTTTCAACAAGCGGGTGCAAATATCAAAACCATTCCTGTGGACGCAGCAGGGTTAGATATTGAGTATATTAAAAAACATTTTGTAAAAAACAGTATTAGATGCGTTTACATCTGCGCGCAAAGAGATTACCCTACAACGGTAACCTTAAGCGCAGAGCGCAGGCTAGCCTTGCTGCAACTTGCTAAAGAGTTTGGTTTTGCTATTATAGAAGATGATTACGATTATGATTTTCAGTTTGAAGGTTCTGCAATGTTGCCCATGGCAAGCGCAGGCACAAATGGGATGGTTATTTATTTAGGAAAACTAGGACAATCTTTATTTCCTAGTTTTCAAACAGGATTTGTGGTAGCGCCAGCAAACCTAATTTCTGAAGCCACAAATTATTTGCAATTGCTAGACAAACAAGGAGATTTTATACAAGAACAAATGTTATCTGAATTAATTATTGAAGGTGAAATTTACCGACTGATGAAAAAAAATGTAGTGCTCTATAAACAAAGACTTGATTGTTTATGCGAACTATTAACAGAACACTTTAAAGATATTGCCTATTGGAAAACACCCTCTGGAGGATTGACAATTTGGTTACAATTTAAGCCTGAAATATCATTAGTAAAACTAGCTGAAGAAGCAGAAAAAAACAATTTATTTCTTCCCAAAACCATCCTTTATCAAGATAAAAATACCTGTGCTATTCGTTTTGGGTTTGGGCATTTAAATACAGAGGAAATAGCAGCTGTCATTCAAAAATTAAAAAATGCTTATCACAAAGTATCCATAAAAAAAAGTGAACATTAAACAATTGATTCTTATAAAATATTTAATTCATAAACCCTATTTACATGAATAGTAATTATAAAATTATAGCTGTTTTCGAATATTCTACAGAAGCTCACCTTACAAAATCGAAATTAGACTCAGAAGGTTTGCAAACGATGTTAATGGATGAAAAAACCATAGATTCAGATCCTTTAATAAGCAATGCCATTGGCGGTGTAAAATTACTAGTGTATAAAGACGATTTTGAAAAGGCATTAGAGATTTATAATGAAATTAGAAGCTATCAAAAAGACAGAAACGGAAATAATTTCTCTTGTCCTAACTGCAATTCTAATCGAATTTTAATTGCCCCAATACAAAGAAAAAATGTTTTCTATATGTTGTTCCCTTTTTTTGAAAAAACCAGAAAGATCTGCAATAAATGTAGCGTAATATTTTAAAATAAAAGAGATCTAGATTTAAAGAAAAGTTATAATTTGCATTCCTATGGAAACTACGAAAACACTTACTTTTTATACCCCAAAACTACCCTCTGGAAACGGAGCAATATTTGTTGACACAGGTATATCTGCAGGATTTCCATCTCCTGTAGACGATTTTAGTGAAAGTAGAATCTCTCTAGATGATGAATTAATTAAAAATAAAGACACCACGTTTTATGCAAAGGTAAAAGGGCAGTCTATGATTGGTGCGGGTTTAGATGATAATGATTTATTAGTAATTGATAGGAGTTTAGCGCCTACAAATAATAAAATTGCCGTTTGCTTTTTAGATGGAGAATTTACTGTAAAACGCTTGCGTGTAGAAAAAAACGAAGTTTGGTTGCAACCAGAAAACCCTAACTACCCAATTATAAACATTACAAAAGAGAATGATTTTATGGTTTGGGGCATTGTAACAAATGTTATTAAGAAAGTTTAAATTTCTCTTTTTAAAAAACAATATCTTATATAAAAACACTATGGAAAACACTTTAGAAAACAAAATATTATTAAGTACCGCTACAGATCAAGTTCGTGTAGAATTTTATAAAAAAACCTACAAGCATGTTGCTGGTGGCGTTTTATTATTTATTATTTTTGAGTATCTATTGCTACAAAGTGATGTTATTGTAAACTTTATGATGTCTATGACGCAAGGTTGGCGTTGGCTTGTAATGTTAGGTGGTTTTATGTTTGTTACTAATTATGCCGAAAGTACCGTTTTAAAAACTGCAGATAAAAATAAACAGTATATGGCATATGCACTCTATGTTTTTGCACAAGCCATTATTTTTGTACCTCTTTTGTACATCGCAATTTATTATACAGAAAGTGCCGAATTAGTAGAACAGGCAGCTATTGTAACTTTAGCATTATTTACAGGTATTTCTGCCGTTGTTATAGTTACTAAAAAAGATTTCTCGTTCTTAAAGTCAGGTTTAACTGTTGGCTTTTTTATTGCAATGGGCTTAATTGTTGCCGGATCTTTATTTGGTTTTAATTTAGGTTTATGGTTCTCTGTTGGTATGTGTGTATTAGCTGGAGGCTCTATTTTATACCAAACCTCTAACTTGGTAAATAAATATGGTACTGAAGATTACATACCTGCTTCTTTAGGTTTATTTGCTTCTTTGATGCTACTTTTTTGGTATGTATTATCGATATTTATGTCTAGAGATTAAAACTAATTTTTATATAAATAAACAGAAAGACGGTGCTAAAAAGTACTGTCTTTTTTTGTTTAAAAAATAAATTTATTATCAATAAAAAATATTTTATTATTGTTTTACAATAATTTCTATATATTTGCAGGACTCTAAAAATAGAAATTATGAAAAAAATAAATATATTAAAAACGATAGTAGATTTACTTTGGATATTTTCTATGCCCGTGGTATTGATAATTATTGGAGTTTCTTTCACAACATTTTTTGTAGATTTAAGTGATTTAAATATCGAGCTAGATACAATCAACATCAATCAAAATGATCTCTTCTCAAAAATATTATTTGTTATTTCATCTTTAAATTATTTATTACTTATTCTGGCTTTGTATTTTTTTAGAAAAGTAGTAACCAATTTTGTACGCGTAACAGTTTTTGAAGAGCTAGTCATTAGTTCTTTTAAGAAAATAGGAAACCTATTAACGTTTTCAGGTTTTATTTCGCTGATAATTTCAATAATTGGTAAAATATATTTTGAACAAAAAGTTTCCTTAGAATTTGGTTTAAATCAACATTTAGTACTTATTTGTTTGGGTTTATTCTTTTTAGTTTTAAGTGAAATATTTAAAATAGCTAAAAATGTAAAACAAGAAAACGACTTAACAATATAGCCATGGCCATCATTGTAAACTTAGACGTAATGCTTGCCAAACGTAAAATGCGGAGTAAAGAACTGGCGGAAATTATTGGCATTACCACAGCAAATTTATCCATCTTAAAATCTGGTAAAGCAAAAGCGGTTCGTTTTTCTACCTTAGCAGCAATTTGTAAAGCATTAGAATGCCAGCCTGCAGATATTTTAGCATTTGTAGCCGATTAATGTATGTTTTAGCTTTAATTTAAATTCCGTTTTTCAATAAAAAAACGTTTTAAAAGCTGGGCACACTCTTTTTCTAGAATTCCGGAAACTACTTTTGTCTTTGGGTGAAGTGTTGTTTTTAAGTTAACAAACCCTCTTTCGGGTTCTGAGGCTCCATAGACTATTTTACCAATTTGAGTCCAGTAACTTGCGCCAGCACACATCTGGCAAGGTTCTAAAGTAACATATAGCGTGCAATCCTTTAAATATTTTCCGCCTAAAAAATCTGCTGCAGAAGTAAATGCCTGCATTTCTGCATGCGCTGTTACATCATTTAACATTTCTGTTAAGTTATGTGCTCTTGCAATTATTTGGTCTTTAAAAACAACTATAGCACCTACAGGAATTTCTCCTTTTCCAAAAGCGGTTTCTGCTTCCTGAAAAGCTTTTTTCATAAAATAAACATCATCAAAAGGCTGTATCATGAAGTATTGATTAAGAAAGACAAAATTAAGTAAAATATTTGCGATAGCTTTGTATTTATAAAGCAACTGTTTTATCAATATAAAATTGGAAGTTGTATTTTTGTAACCGAATGAAGAATTTGCTAGACAACATATCAAATCCGAAAGATTTAAGAAAACTAAATCCTACTCAATTGCCACAGTTGGCCAAAGAGTTACGTGCATTTATTATTAATGTTATTGCCACAAAAGAAGGGCATTTAGGCGCAAGTTTAGGAGTTATAGAGCTTACCATTGCAATTCATTATTTGTTTGATACTCCCAATGATTTACTCGTTTGGGATGTTGGACACCAAGCATACGGCCATAAAATTTTAACGGGAAGAAAGGCTATTTTTCACACCAACAGACAATTTGGTGGCATTGCAGGATTCCCATCCAGAAAAGAAAGCGCATTTGATGCTTTTGGCGTGGGGCACTCTTCTACTTCTATTTCTGCAGCTTTAGGAATGGCAATTGCATCGAACCTAAAAGGGCAGACCGAAAAACAACACATTGCTGTTATTGGCGATGCTTCTATTGCCAGCGGAATGGCTTTTGAAGCACTAAACCATGCGGGGGTTTCTAAAGCAAATTTACTCATCATTTTAAACGACAACGCTATCGGAATAGATCCATCTGTTGGTGCTCTTAAAGAATATTTAACTAGGGTAAAAACAGATAGAAAACTAGCCGCTCAAAATAATATTATAAAAGCCTTAAATTTTGATTATTCGGGTCCAATTGATGGCCATAATTTACCGAAGGTCTTGGCTGAATTAGAACGCTTAAAATCTGTGAAAGGCCCTAAGTTTTTACATGTAATTACCACCAAAGGTAAAGGATTACAAAAAGCAGAAGAAGACCAAGTAACCTATCATGCTCCTGGAAAGTTTGATAAAGTTTCTGGGGTGCGCATAAAAAAAACAGCAAGTTTATATACAAAATACCAAGATGTTTTTGGAAAAACAATGGTAGAATTAGCAACACAAAACAATAAAATCATAGGAATTACACCTGCAATGTTAACAGGAAGTTCGCTAAAATTTATGTTTGAAAAATTCCCGAAAAGAACTTTTGATGTGGGTATTGCAGAACAACATGCTGTAAGCTTAGCTGCAGGAATGGCAACACAAGGTTTTATTCCGTTTTGTAACATTTATTCTACCTTTCTACAACGTGCTTATGACCAAGTAATTCATGATGTTGCACTTCAAAACTTGCCAGTTGTATTCTGTTTAGATAGGGCAGGTTTGGTTGGAGAAGATGGTGCTACACATCACGGAGTTTTTGATTTGGCATACTTGCGTGCCATTCCTAATTTAATTGTTTTTGCCCCAAGAAATGAAATTGAATTGCGAAATATTTTATATACAGCCCAATTAGGGTTAAAAAATCCGATTGCAATTCGGTATCCAAGAGGAACTGGAAGTATTAGTGATTGGCAAAAATCTTTTGAAAAAATTGAAATTGGAAAGGGACTACAGTTAAAAACAGGTACAAAAAAAGCTGTTTTATCTATTGGCACCATTGCTAAAAATGTTTCTGACGCCATTGAATTATCGGGTGATTCTTCAGAAATTGCACACTATGACATGCGTTTTGTAAAACCTTTGGATGAGCGTTTGTTGCATGAAATTTTTAAAAATCACAAAACCATTTTCACCATTGAAGATGGCACCATCAAAGGCGGATTTGGAGCTGCTATTTTAGAATTTGTTTCCAAAAATGAGTATAAAAACAAGATTCAAGTACTAGGTATTCCAGATAACTTTATAGAACACGGAAGTGTTTTAGAACTTCAACGTAAAATTGGTTTGGATGCAAGTAATTTAGCAAGCTTATTTTCTAAAGCATAAAAAAGACGCTACATGTAGCGTCTTTTTTACTGCTATTTTAAACTCTTTTTATTGTATTACAATCTTCTTAGAAGATTTTTTCCCATTCCCATGTATTAAATTCACAAAATAGATTCCTGAATTTAAATTTAAAGAAACTTTTTGTTTTTCTTGTAAACCAAAATCTAAATCTTCATTATGAACTTGCCTTCCTGAAATATCAAAAATATTCATTTTCACCTTTCCTAAAGAACTTTTAGCAAAAACCGTAATGTTCCCTTTTGATACTGTTGGATAAACGCTGAATGCCTCATCAAATTCGATATTATCGATAGATAGCGTACTTGGTTCTGAAGTAAATTGGCCAGTAAACAGACCTCTACCGTGCGTTGCAGCTAAAACAGTATTGTCAGCAGTTCTTAAATCGAAACTATGCACAGGTACATCTTTCATACCGTTATACGCTTGCATCCAATTAGGACTTGCATCACTAAAGTTATCAGTCCCCCAAACTCCAAGATCAGTTCCTATAATTACTTCATTTGAATTTAATGGATTTGCCATGATCGCTCTTATTGAAATATCTGGAAAATCACCTTCTTTGTCTTGCCAAGAAGCACCACCATTACTAGAGTAGAAAACACTAGAAACACCGTAATTATAAAATGTTATATAAATCTCTTGTTCTGTATCTCCCAATGCTATACTTGAAATACTACCAACAAAATTGGCTCCTGTAATTTCTGTCCAAGTAGCACTAGAATCATTAAATTTTATGGTAAACAATTTTCCATTTTCTGTTCCAACCATAACATTTTTATGGAAAAAGGTAGATGCCAATGGCTTAAATACTGTAGGTGCAGCATCTAACAAAGCGTCTGATAAAATATATTTAGTTGCCGAAGTTGATGCTAAACTGTATCTATTTATTTGATATGTAGTTCCTGAAGATCCGTTTGTATACAAGTTATTCGTATTGCTATCTAAAGCGGATGGATTTATAAAATCTCCAGAATCTGAATCTGAATCAATTGAATATACTTGAGCCCCTGTTGCATAGTTTAAATAATAAAAATTATTATACACGTAAGAGGTTATCATATATTCATTATCCTTATCAATAAAACAATAAGCGCCATCACCTCCAGTAACTTCATTTGCAGAATTTATTCCTGCAGAAGCATTATTTATTAATTGGGATCCATTGTCTTGGGCTCCTGCTAATAATTTTTCATTTGCTCCAACTTCCTGTCCTATAGCTCCTTTATAAAACTGAAGAGTGTTATAATTTTTACTTCTAGAAGTTATGTTTGCGCCTGCATCATTTGAATAATAAACCCCACCATCATTTGAAAACATCATTATAGAAGAGGAGTTGTTTAAAAAGGTTAGTGCATGCTGATCTGCGTGTACTTCTTGAAAGCCAAAACCACCATACCAGTGCGATAATTGTTCCCAAGTACCTCCACTATCCGTAGTTTTAAATAAATCTATTCCTCCAACATATGCAACATTATCATTATTAGGATCTACCTCAATCATTAAGTCATAAAACGCTTGACCTCTCGTAAAATCATCTGCAGGAATCCCATTATCAGCGTCATTTGGTAATGATACACTAGTAGTTGTTGCAAAAGCATCGTCTGTATAAATAATTTCTACCGGTGCAGAACTTGTACCAACTAAGACATATAGTAAAGATGCATTGGTCCTAGATACTGCTATTTGAGTACGCAAACCATCTGCAACCTTGTGCTTTAAGGCAAAAGTAGTACCGTCTGTTGAAGAAAAAATTTCACCAGCTTCATCACCAAAAGAATTGTTTGTTGTTGCCACCCAAACCGCATTGTCTGCACCAATTTCAATATCATTTGGTATTGCTTCAGCCAACTCTAATTTAGACCAGCTATCTCCACTATTTACAGATTTAAAGAGACCAAAATCTTCCGGTCCTAAAAATACACCTCTATAATAAGCAGTTCCTGCTGCAATATATATTTCACTATTACCACCACCGATGTCTCTTACTTTTATGTCGTTTATATGTTGTACCCCAGGTTTAGCTGTATAACCAGCGTAATCTCTTACGAAAGGTATGGTTTCTAAGTCTACAGTAACACCACTAGCGAGTTCATTTATAATAGCCTGTCCGTCTGCTTGTGAAAGCATGAACGTAGGAATTGTAACCTGATCGCCATCGTCTCCTGACGCCATTCCAACAGCAGGTCCAGAAACATTGTTAACCACAATAACTGCAAGCGCACCTTCATTTTGAGCATTTAATGCTTTGGAAGAAAAATTACAAGACCCCCTATAAACAACTGCAATATTTCCTGAAATGGCTGCACCATTAGTTAAAGAACTGCAACCTTCGTTAGGGTTTCCACTACCATCATCAACTAACACTAAAGTACCAGATATTGGGGTTAAATCAGCACCAAAAGACCCAGAAAGTCCAAAATAATCTCCTGCAATACTGCTTGGAGAATTAACAGTAACCTTTACATCTCCGGTATCGATTCCTGTATCAGGAATAACGTACGTTTCTCCCGGCTCACCACCAAATATTCTTGCCCATGTTTGTCCTCCATTAGTAGACTTCCATACACCATTGCCATTTGCATCACCATTGGTATAGCTCTCGCCGGTTCCTACATAAAATGTCATTGTATTATTTGGGTCATGCGTTATCACGGATACCGCTAAATTTGCAGGAATACCAACCTCTGACCATGCAGAATTAGCATCCGTTATATCCGTATTAAGCCAAAGACCACCACTTACACCTCCAGCAAATACTCTTTTACCATTCACATCATTCGGATCAAACATAATTGCTCTGGTTCTACCCCCTTGATTATCTGGGCCGCGTTCAGTCCAACTATTACTGCCATCACCTGGCACTTTAGAAAAGAGTCTGTCTTTTCTTAACCTTTCTTGAAGTGCTAATAATTTTTCTGGCTCAGGCTTTCCTGTAGCAGGATTAAGAGTAAGTTCCCATTGTCTTTCATAAAACTTATTAGGTGTAAGTTCTATTGCTTTTCTTTCTTTTTTTGAAAGCTTAAGTGTTTCTTTAAAAGGACTCTCTGCTAGAAAATCTACATGTTTTTCTCTTAGTATCTCTATTTGTGTTTGTTTTGTAAAAGCATTATATGTAAAAGCGATCGCTGCAAATAATACAATTGAAAAGAATAATTTTTTCTTCATTTTTTCCATCTTTTTAAACTTTAATTTCCCAAATTTAATTAAAATTTATTTCTCTATAGTATATTTCCTGTTAATTTTTTATGCATTCTAATTGCATAACTATCTGAAATCCTGGCCACATAACTGCACACCTGCATAATTCTATCATATAAATTAACGTTCTCTATTTTGTATTCTTCTGGTAATAAATTTAAAACCAACTTATCAAAATTAGACGGATTTCCATCAAACTTGTTATTTAAAGCAGTTACAAATACATCTAACAAATCTGCAATAATCCGATAACCCGCAACTTCTTTTTCTACGACCTCTGTACTTTTGTAAATTTTAGCAACACTTATTTTAATAATATCGTTAATTTGTGCTTCGTACTTGCATTTCTCTAACAATGATTTTTCAAAAGTACCTGCTAAAATTGCCGCTTCGTTTTCTAAAAAAATGGCTACAGCTTCATTAATTAATACGCCAATTGCCAAAGCACGTAAATAACTTACTCTGTCTGTTTTGTGCTTTAATGAATGGTATTTTTTACTATCAATGGTATCTTTTACGAGCTTAATCATATATTCTAAAGCAAATTCTTCCTCAATTAAACCAAGGTTTATTCCGTCTTCAAAATCTATAATTGTATAACAAATATCATCTGCCGCTTCTACCAAGTAAGCTAAAGGATGCCTGTAAAAAGAAATTGCCTCTGTAGCTTTTTGTAATAGCCCTAAATCTGCTACAACTTCTAAAAATTCTTGTTTTTCTGATTGAAAAAAGCCATACTTTTTATCTACAATATGGTTGGTTGGATTTTTTGGAAGGCTTTCTTTCGGATACTTTAAAAAGGCTCCTAAAGTAGCATAAGACAAGCGCAAACCTCCAAAAACACCCTCTCTAGATTCTGTTAAAATTTTGAATCCGTTTGCATTTCCTTCAAAGTCTATTAAATCTTGGTATTCTTTATCTGTAAGTTTATCTTTATACTTCGCACCGTTTCCTGTTTTAAAATACTCGCCAATAGCTTTTTCTCCTGAATGCCCAAAAGGAGGATTCCCAATATCGTGTGTTACAGAGGCCGCTGCAACGATGGCTCCAAAATCGTTAAAAGTGTATCCTAAAGCTGCTAAGTTTGGGTGTCTTTCCAACAACACTTTACCTACTCTTCTACCTAAGGTTCTACCCACAACAGACACTTCTAAACTGTGCGTTAAACGGGTGTGTACAAAATCGGTTTCAGATAACGGAATTACCTGTGTTTTGTCTTGTAAACTTCTAAATGCCGATGAAAAGATGATTCTATCAAAGTCTACATCAAAACCCAAACGTGTTTCGTCTTGTGCTGCTCTTGGGCGTTTTTGTGTGTCGCCAAAGCGTTTTAAAGAAAGTAGTTGTTCCCAGTTCATCATAATTATAAAATATTGTCTAAATTAAACAAAAAAGAGAAGCCTTTCGACCTCTCTTTTTATCAATTTTGTAATAAAAAACAATCTACTCGATTATCCTTCGCAACTTGCACAATCTTTCTTTTGTTTAAATTTCTGTGCTGCATTCATACTGTGTTGGTAATACATAGATTTTACACCTAATTTCCAAGCCGTAATATATACATCGTTTACTTCTTTAATTGGCATGTCTGGGTGTACCATAATATTTATAGATTGCCCTTGATCTATATGCGTTTGTCTATTTGCTGCTTGATACACAATTACTTTTTGATCTATTTCTGAATACGTTTTAAAAACGTCTTTTTCTGCTGCTGTTAAAATACTTAAATGTTGCACAGAACCATCATTGTCTCGAATGCTCTTCCAAACATCTGAAGTACTTTGTCCTTTTGCCTCTAGTAATTTTTCTAAAACCGGATTTCTAATGGTTGTTTTAATTTTTGCAATATCTTTTACATAAATATTAGACCAAATTGGCTCGATACCCTGTGATACTTGCCCTAAAATAAAAGCAGACGATGTAGTGGGTGCTATTGCATTTAAAGTGGTGTTACGTCTACCGTATCCTTTTAATACAGATGGTTCCCCATACATCTTCGCCATTTCTTCAGACGCTTTGTATGATTTCTCTTTAATAACTTTAAAGATTTCTGTATTTAAGTTATACGCTTCTTGACTATCGAATGCCAACATTTTAGATTGTAATAAAGAATGCCAACCTAAAGCTCCTAAACCTAAAGCTCTGTTTTCTTTTGCAAAATTGTAAGCTTTTTCCATAAAACGAAATGTAAACTGATCATCTCTATCTGGAGAATCTTTAAACACTTCTAATTTGGTAATAAACTCTTGCATTACTGCATCTAAAAAGAAAGCTAAAGTTTCTACTGCGTCTGTATCTTTCCACTCCTCATAATGCACCAAGTTAATGGATGATAAACAACATACAAAAGACCAATCTTCATTAGAAGGCAGCATAATTTCTGTACACAAATTACTTGCATAAATTTCGTGGTTTTTGTCTTTGTAAACATCTACCGTTCCATTATTTGCATTGTCTCTAAATAAAATATAAGGATACCCTATCTCACCTCTTCTTTGTAAAATTTTTGCCCAAATACTTCTCTTTTCTGTATCTCCAGCAATCATTTCTTCCATCCATTGGTCACTTACCGTAACACCATGGGTTAATTCTTGTATTGGGTTTCCTTCCGTTCCTATTTCTAAAAACTCTTTAATATCTTTATGATCAACTGGTAAATATGGAGAAAAACGTCCACGTCTTACAGAACCTTGACTTACAACATCGACCATTTTTTCAAACAACTGCATGATGTGTACAGAACCAGATGATGATCCATTATTTTTTACATCTGCACCTCTTTCACGTAATTTACCAAAGTACCCAGAAGTACCTCCACCTAATTTAGACATCATGCCTACTTCAGATTGCGAGTATAAAATATCTCCCATATCATCTGCTACATGCGAACCAAAACAGCTAATTGGCAACCCTCTTTTCTTTCCAAAATTAGACCAAACTGGTGACGATAAAGAAAAATAACCTGCAGCCATATACTTGTAAAACTTATCTGAAAATCCTTTAATTTTCAAGATACCTTCTGCATTGTCTGCTATTTCGCGTATTCTTTCCTCTGGAGTTGTATCTCCGGTTAAATAACCGGACTCTAAAAATTTGCGACTATTTTCTGTTAGCCAAGTAATTTCTGGTTCTTTTTGTTTTTCGAGAATATCTTTTCTAGCAGTGTTCGCTGCTTGAATTAATTGTTCGTGCTCTGTAAGATGGGTGGTCTTAGATTCGGTTTGGTTCATAAATTTAAAATAAGTCGTCGCTGGTTATACTTTTAGTTCTTTTACTGTAATTAATAGATCTTTTTACAAAGAAATCTCCGTGTTTGGTTCCAATAATTTCATCATCAAACCAATCTGTTTCAGATAATAGAACGGCATCAATTTCAAATATTTTTGTGATACCTATACTTGCCAATGAGTTATTAAATCTATTTTTTACGAATTCTTTTATTACTTTTTTAGGTAAGAAGTCTAATTCTCCTTTTTCAAAAATCCAATCAATTATTTTACTTTCAGAGAGAAAAGCTTCTCTACAAGTTTCTTGAACCATTAAACTATGATCCTCATCAAACCAATCTGGATTTTCTTCTTTTATAATTTTAATAATATCGATACCAAAATCTCCATGAATTTGCTCTTCTTTAGAAGTAGCCTCTACCACATTAGAAATTCCTTTTAATACATTTTTATGCTTGTTAAAAGCCATTATTATCAAAAACTGAGAAAACAAAGACACATGCTCTATAAATAAAGAAAAAAGAATTATAGATTCAGAAAATTCTTTATTGTCTTCACTTTTCACATTCTTTAGAGCTCCCTCTAAATAATTTACACGCCTCATCATTACTGGGTTCTTCTTTAAGTTGTGAAACTCGTTATTTAACCCTAAAATCTCTAGTAAATGCGAATATGCATCATGGTGGCGTACTTCACTTTCTGCAAACGTAGACCCAACCGCACCAATTTCTGGCTTTGGCATTTTCTTGTAAATATCTCCCCAAAATGTTTTAACCGCTACTTCTATTTGAGAAATTGCCAACATAGTGTTTTTTATAGCACCTTGCTCTACTTCTGTAAGTGTAGCTTTAAAATCTTGTATGTCACTTGTGTAATTAAACTCTGTATGAATCCAATAAGAGTGTCTAATAGCATCTACATAATCCGTTAAAGCAGGATAATCGTAAGGCTTTAAGTTTAGTCTCTTTTCAAAAATATTTCTTTTTCTGCTTCTAGTTTGCTCATTTCTATATAGAATGTATGCTTTGGCAACATCCTGAAAAGGGCTGTTCATTAGTTTAAGCTCTACAATATCTTGAACCTGCTCAACTGTGGGTGTGTATTTTGGTTCATTTGACTTTGTTTCTAACAAAGTTTCGTTTACACTATAAGATATTTGAATAGCGTCGCTTTTAGAACCATTGTTCACTGAAAGCATCGCTTTTTCAATCGCCTTTGTAATTTTTTCTAACTCAAAAATACTGATTTCAGAGTCTCTTTTTATGATATGAGTAATTTCCACGATAAAGTATTGTTATTTAATAATTAAATAGGGTCTTACAAAGATTGGGCTTTTTCGTTTTAAATGAAAGCCATACTTATTCACAAAACCCTTGAAGTTTTTAACAATCTGACTTTTTTCGAAAAAAACAACAAATTTTAATAATTATACAAATGCCTTATTATCAAGTATTTAAATCGACAAAAAAAGCTAAGTTCCTACTACTGCTGACATTCCTAAAAAGCACTTTGAAAAAATTTTTTTTTAATATAAAAAATTATAAGAAATAAAATTATTGAGAATATGTTTTTTAAAAGTGTTATTTAGAATTTTTATACATAGAGAGAAGTGTTTTAATTTTTTTTTGCTCATTCATTTTTGAAGTATCTTTGTAAAAAGTTTTTTCAATGAAAAATAGGTTTCCAAAAATAGTGAAAATCGCTATTATTTCTGTTTATTTAATCTTTTTGGCAGGTGCTATTGTTAGAATGACGGGTTCTGGAATGGGTTGTCCTGATTGGCCTAAATGTTTTGGTTATTACATTCCGCCAACTTCTGAAGAACAAATTACCTGGAAACCCAATACAACCTATAAAGAGGGTCTTATTATTATTAAAGACGAAGTGTTATTTGTTGCCGAAAGCGATTTAAAAACGGAAAAAAACTTTAACACAAAAAATTGGTCAGCATACACAAAACACGGTTATAACAAATTTAATAAGTTTCATACTTGGACAGAATACATTAATAGACTCGTTTCTGTTTTAGCTGGTTTTGTGTTTCTATTTCTTATTCACGGAGCCTATAAGTTAAGAAAAACTGATAAAAGAATTCCACGATTAGCGTTCGGCGCATTCTTTTTAATGTTATTTGAAGCTTGGTTAGGAAAAACAGTTGTAGATACTAATTTAACCCCCGCAATTATTACCGTTCACATGGTAATTGGTTTAATAATCATTGGACTCTTATTATGGTTGAGATTTATTGTTACTAATAAAAAGGTACTCTACAAATACAACGCACTCTTTAATAAATTATTAATTATTTCTGTAATTTTCTCATTGATACAAATTGCTATGGGAACACAAGTAAGGCAATTTATAGACGAACAGGTGAAATTATATGGTTTTGAAAACAAGAACCACAGTTTAATGAATCCTAGTTTTAAATTTTACTTTCATAGATCTTTTACCATTGCAATTGTTTTAGTAAACTTAGGAATGTTCTATCTAAATCAATTAAAAAACTTGGGATATACATTGGTAAATTGGATTGTTTTCTTAATTTTCTTAGAAGCAATTACAGGTATTTTAATGTATTATGCAGAAATTCCTATTGGTACGCAGGCAATCCACTTATTGGCAGGTGCACTTTTATTCGGCCTACAATTTTACTTGTGGCTGCAGAACCGGTATGCAAAATAGAATAGTATTTAGTAACGGTTGGCAGTAGCAGTTTTTTACTGTAATACAAACGAGTATTTAAAATAAGACTACTAACAATACCAGAGTAAAAACGCTAAGCGATATAAAAGGCTACCAACCAAACACCGTAACAGTAAAAAACTAATTACTGTAAACTGAGACTAAAACCTAAGGATGTGCATTCACCCAAACCGCGCCATCAGAAAAGTATTCTTTTTTCCAGATTGGAACCGTTTCCTTTAGGGTATCAATTGCAAATTCACAAGCTGCAAAAGCTGCTTTTCTATGTTTAGAAGAAACCGTAATTATGACAGGAATGTCTCCTATTTTCAAAACTCCTTCCGCATGATGCACAGCAATTTTATAAATATCAAACTTTTCTAAAGTTAGTGCTGCAATTTTTTGCATTTCCTTAATTGCCATTGGTTTGTAGGTAGAAAAATCTAATTGTGTTACTTCTTTTCCTTGAGTATCATTTCTAACAGTTCCTATAAATGCAGAAATTCCGCCACAAGAAGCGTCTTCTACAAAACGGTAGCATTCTTGTAAATCTAGTTTTTCTGACGTTATTTTTATAGAAGTTCTAATCATTTTATGAGCTACTGAAACAAGCTCAGTATTTTACAAAAATAGGAAAACAAATTTGTATTTTTGTAGCGCAGATAAAAAACCTCTGAGACTCTCTATGAATCTCTATAAAACAATTTATTAAATGAAAAATACATTTAGAGTTATTAGCTTTTTAGAAGGAATCTCTTATTTATTGTTGCTTTTTATTGCGGTACCAATTAAATACTCTCAGGGCGATGCATCTTATGTGAAAATGCTTGGAATGCCACACGGAATTTTGTTTATGGGCTATATTGTTTTGGCAATTGTTATTCAGAAACAAATGCAATGGAATCTAAAAACTATAGGAATTGTTATACTCGCCTCTGTCATTCCTTTTGGAACTTTTTATGTAGATAAAAAGTATTTGCAGAAGTAATTTTTGTAATTTGAAGTATAAAAAGATCGGGCATTACCAGTTTTAACAACCCATGATATCTGTTTAACTTTACGAAGTTAAATACTAAGCGTTCCTGAAAAGAATTAAAATCATTTTTAACCTCCGCTAACTGGCGGAATAACCGCGACAACATCACCCTCTTTTAAAAATAAAGCATCTTCTGCATATACTTCGTTTACAGCAATTGCATAAGATTCAATATTTTTTAACTGTGGATATTTCTCTTTTAAAACAGTTTTAAATGCAACAATAGAAATAGAACTTGATATTAATACATCGAGTTCACTTTCACCAATTAAATCAGCAGTAATACCAAAGAAAAGTGTTTTAATTTTCATACATCAAAAATAGTTAAAACAAACTTGCTCTAAACACAAAACCATTTTCTTTTATAGCACCGTATTGAGAATTCACATATTCTATGCGAAGAAGACGCCATTTACCAAAACCTACGTTTGCCAAACCAACAGCATATTCTGTGTAAGGTTTACTATCTGCCATAAACAGTGCTTTTGCACCTACTACCAGATGAAAATTCAATTTATTAATTAAAGGAATCTGACCTAATATAGCTCCCCTAAAGTCATGCTCTAAATGCATTTCTGCATATTTATCATTCGTATAAAACTTATAATACTCCAATAGATTAAAACTATTAAGCCCTGTATCTATTGGAAATAATAATTGATTTCCATTGGCCTGTAAATGATCCATAAAAGCAATATCTTTCTTCTTTAAAAAAGCACCTGCCCTAATTTGATATTGAAAATTACCATAATTTCCTGCACGCACATCTTGTGTAATATTTGCTGTAAATAGATCTGAATTTAACGCTGAATTCTTTGCGCCAAATCTTTTCGTATAATTTACACTTAACTTCGGATACGTATCGTTGCCCTCGTTCATTTTTGAGTTAGGATATGTAGCGTATTTTTGACCAAAGACAAAATTAGCACCCACATTTAAAGTAGCAATATTGTGTTCTTTAAAAGCGCCGTTTGTAAAATCTGTCTCGTCTAAAGGATTGTTAGAGTTGTATTCATTTTGACTTTCCTTTACGAAAGCGTAATTTGTAGTATTAAAAAGTGGCGTTCTTTTTGCATATTCTAAGGAAGATGAAAAGTAAACACCATTTTTAATTTCTTCGGAATATGCAACCTTTGTGAAGGTTTTTTCATAAATCTTCAAATAATTATTACCAAAAAACAAAGATCTTAAAGTGTTCCCGAATTTTTTCATCGGTTCTCTGCCGTTAAACTGACTCGTTGTAACTCCTCCTGAAATATTTAACCTTGGTCTTGATAAATTATTCCACTTTTTGGTAAAAAAGAAAGTAGGTCTTACCCGTTTGTCTGAAAAACCATATTCGGCATTTACGCCTGCGTTCCACCATTTTCCATATTTATTTATTTGCTCAAAATAACGAAAGCCCGCACCTGTATAAAAACCTTGCACGGTGTTAAAACCAGACTTTAATAAAGGCCCTTTATAAGAAAAAGAGTTGTTTTTGTAAGAGTTTCTAAAACGATATCCCTTAATTGGATCTAACCAACCAAACCTATTTCCTTTGCGATCAATCGAATCTAAATAGGGTTTAGATTTTCGAACAATCTTAATACTGTCTTTAATTTTATAATCTGTAGCCTCTTCTTTTGTAAGTTGCACAGGTCTTAATTTATTCCAAAAAACAGTGTCTTTTTTTGAAGCGTCTTTTTCGAAAGACAAAACCTCATTGGTAAAGCTATTTTCGCTAAAAGAAGGCTTAAAGTTATAGTCTGAATACACGTAAGAGAATTTACCGTTCTGTTTAATACCAAAGAAAGAAACATCAAAACCAATGGTTTGATTTGTTAAAACCCAACCGGCTATTTCCTCGGAATATTGATACCCTTGTTTTAATTCTAAAGAATTTAAAATAGGAATTCCTATTTGCGCGCCTGTTGTAGTAACATCTGTTCCGTACAATGCCCAATCATCTTCTACAATATAAATAAAACCATCAAAAACACGGTCGTTTTTTCGCTTCGGAATTAATTTTATTTTATTAATTAATCTGCTATTGGTGTCATAAAAGGAACCCACTAATTTATACTTATAATAACTAAAAGCGTTTGAAGCAATTGGAGAGATTAGACCATTAAAAATTTCCAAGCTATTTTCATACAAATCTAAATTAGATTCTTCTGCTCTATTAAAACTAACACCATTGTCTTTACCTGAGACTTTAGAAGCCGTTATTTTTTCTTTAAATTTTTTCGGTTTTTTCTGAAAAGAGATGTTCGAGAACGTTTCAGAGAGATATACAATTCCGCTTCTGGTAGAATCTAAACCTCCACCAAGATCGCCAATACTTATTCCAAGCAACTTTTCTGGGGCGTTTTTTATTCTAAACAATCCTCTAGAATAAAATTTTGCTGTGTACTTAGAATATTTATCCGTATTCTTCTCTTTATTCGCAATAACATTTCTTATAATTCGGTTTGCAGGATTGTCTTTTGTTGAAATTACAATTTCTTTTAATTGTACATTTTCTTCCTCTAAAACAATATCTAATTCAAACGGAAAAGAAGTAATGTTTACCTCTTTTTTTAAAGTAGTAAATCCTATAATTTGAAAGACTACGGCATACTTTCCTGGTTTTTTTATATCTAAAAGATAGTCTCCATTGCCATTTGTAGTAGTTCCTGTAAAAGTCTTATTTAAATAAACACTTACAAAAGACAGGGGTGCTCCTTCTTTGTCTTTCACGGTTCCTTTTATCTGCGCATTGATAGCAAATGCAAAGCACAAAAATAAAATAATAACACTCTTTTTCATCGTAGGTTTTTTTATAAGACGTAAACATAAAGTTTATGTTACAAGAAAACTGTTAAGATTTGTTAAATCAAATACAATTATTTTTACTTTACAGCGCCTTTTAAAACAGCAAAACTTTCTAAGAAACAATCTGTATTTATAATTAATTTTCTTGTTTTAAATAAGAAATCCATTTTATAAAAGATTCTCTTTCTTCGTTTTCTCTTCAATTGAAAACCATATATTTGTGGGTTACAATAAACGACTAACTTATGAGTGATTCTAGAAAAAGACACGAAGCCTTATTATACCATGCGAAGCCAAAACCAGGAAAAATTGCAGTTGTTCCTACTAAAAAATATGCAACGCAGCACGATTTAGCATTGGCATATTCTCCAGGAGTAGCAGAACCTTGTTTAGAAATTGCAAAAGATAAAAATAACGTTTATAAGTATACTGCTAAAGGCAACCTAGTGGCTGTAATTTCTAATGGAACTGCAGTTTTAGGTTTGGGAAATATTGGTCCTGAAGCCTCTAAACCAGTAATGGAAGGAAAAGGATTGCTTTTTAAAATATTTGCAGATATTGATGTTTTTGACATTGAAGTAGATGCAACAGATGTAGAACTTTTTATACAAACAGTAAAAGCGATTGCTCCTACATTTGGTGGCATTAATTTAGAAGACATTAAAGCTCCTGAAGCTTTTGAAATAGAAAGACGTTTAAAAGAAGAGTTAGACATTCCTGTAATGCATGACGATCAGCACGGAACTGCAATTATTTCTGCAGCTGCGCTTAAAAATGCCATTGATATTGCAGAAAAAGATATTAGTAAAGTAAAAATTGTAGTAAATGGTGCCGGTGCCGCAGCAATTTCTTGTACACGTTTATATTTAAAGTTAGGTGTAAAAAGAGAAAATGTTGTCATGTGCGACAGCAAAGGAGTAATTAGAAAAGATAGAGAAAATCTTACCTCACAAAAAGCAGAATTTGCAACCGATAGAGATTTAGAAACTTTAGATGAAGCAATGCAGAATGCAGATATTTTTATAGGTTTATCTACAGGAAATATAGTAACGCCAAAGATGCTTTTAACAATGGCTAATGATCCTATTGTTTTTGCAATGGCAAATCCAGAACCAGAAATAGAATACGATATTGCAGTAGCTACTAGAGATGATATTATTATGGCTACCGGAAGATCTGACCATCCTAATCAAGTAAATAATGTACTTGGTTTCCCGTTTATTTTTAGAGGAGCTTTAGATGTTAGAGCAACCAAAATTAACGAAGAGATGAAAATGGCAGCTGTGCATGCTTTAGCAGATTTAGCTAAAAAAACGGTTCCAGAACAAGTAAACATTGTGTATGATGAAGTGAGTTTAACCTACGGGAGAGAGTACATTATTCCAAAACCATTTGATCCAAGATTAATTTATGAAATTCCACCAGCAATTGCAAAAGCTGCAATGGAGTCTGGAGTTGCCTTAGAACCAATTGAAGACTGGGATAAATATAGAGAAGAATTAATGGAGCGCTCTGGCTCTGGTAATAAAGAAATTAGACTTTTACATAACAGCGCAAAAAACAATCCAAAACGTGTTGTTTTTGCAGAAGCAGATCATCTAGATGTTTTAAAAGCAGCACAAAGAGTGCATGAAGAAAAACTAGGGAAAGTAATTTTACTAGGAAGAAAAGATGTAATTATTGAGCTGAAAGAAGAAATTGGGTTTTTAGATGAAGTTACTATTATAGACCCAAAAACAGACGAAGAAAAAGAAAGAATAAACCGTTTTGGCGAAGCATACTGGAAAACACGCCAGAGAAAAGGAAGAACGCTTTCTGAAGCAAAAAAATTAATGCGAGAGCGTAATTATTTTGCTGCAATGATGGTAAATGAAGGCGAAGCAGATGCTTTAATTACTGGATATTCTAGACCCTACCCAACGGTTGTAAAACCAATGCTAGAGTTAATAGAAAAAGACAAAGATGTTACAAGAATAGCGGCTTGTAATCTAATGTTAACAAAACAAGGCCCTTTGTTTTTAGCGGATACGACTATTAACGAGAATCCTACAGCAAAAGAATTGGCTAAAATTGCACAAATGACTGGCAGATTTGCAAATATGTTTGGTATGAAACCAAATATTGCTATGCTGTCTTACTCTAATTTTGGCTCTTCAAATTCTGCAACTTCTAAAAAAATTAGAGAGGCTGTCTCTTATATACATCGTTATTTTCCGGATACTGTAATAGATGGAGAGATACAAGCAGATTTTGCTTTAAACCCAGAAATGCTAGCCAAAGAGTTTCCTTTTTCTAAGTTAAACGGAAAAAAAGTGAATGTTTTAATTTTCCCTAATCTAGAATCTGCCAACATTACCTACAAGTTGTTAAAACAAGTAGAAGGTGCAGAATCTATTGGACCTGTAATTTTAGGTTTTAACAAACCGGTGCATATTTTACAGTTAGGTGCCAGCGTAGATGAAATGGTAAATATGGCTGCTTTAGCAGTTGTAGATGCACAACAAAAAGAAAAAAAAACAACAAATAAAAAGTAGTACTTTAGAAGTCTGAAAATATTTTTATGATAACACAAGTTAGAGGAAGGTTAGTAGAGAAAAATCCAACAGAGGTTGTTGTTGACTGCAATGGTGTTGGGTATTTGTTGCATATTTCTTTAAACACATATGCTGCACTGCCTTCAGACGAAAACGTAGTTTTATATACGCATCTTTCTATACGAGAAGATGCGCACACACTTTTTGGATTTATCAACAAAACAGAAAGAGCAATTTTTAAGTTTTTAATTTCTGTTTCTGGCGTCGGTCCAAGTATTGCAAGAACCATGTTATCTTCTATGACTTCAGAAGAAATTCAGCAAGCAATTGCCTCAGAAAACGTTGCTGTTATTCAATCTGTAAAAGGTATTGGTGTAAAAACAGCACAAAGAGTTATTGTAGACTTAAAAGATAAAATATTAAAGACTTTTGATATTGACGAAGTTTCTGTCGGTGTAAACAATACAAATAAAGATGAAGCGTTATCTGCGTTAGAAGTCTTAGGTTTTCAAAGAAAACAATCAGAAAAATTAGTTTCTGCTATTGTAAAAGAAAATACAGATGCTTCCGTTGAACAAATTATAAAATTAGCTTTAAAAAATCTATAACCAATTGAGTCCTTTTTTTAAAAGAATTTTTTTAGTACTTCTTATTACTCTTGCAGTAAGCGCAACAACCTACGGCCAAAATAATACCCAAAAAGATAGTACAAACTTGCGCTACAATTTTAAAAACACCCAAAAAGGGGGGTTGTATTTAGATGATTTAGCCAAAAAAGAAATTATTTTTGATACGCTATTAAACAAATATGTTATTGTTGAAAAAATTGGAAATTATGCTACAAGAACTCCTATTTATTTAACACCAAAAGAATACCAACAATATAGATTAAAAAGAGACATGTTGCAATACTTTAAAGACAAGGTAAGTGCAACAAACAGCAAGAAAAAAGGAGCCAAATCAGCTCAAAAAGATTTATTACCAACGTATTATATAAATAATAAATTTTTTGAAACTATTTTTGGTGGTACAGAGGTAAAGGTAATACCAACTGGTAATTTGAACTTAAAACTTGGTTTTATTTATCAGAACACAGACAATCCGCAAATTTCAGAAGAAAACAGAAGCAACCTAACGTTTGATTTTGATCAACAAATAAACGCAAGTGTTCGTGCAAAAGTTGGTTCTCGTATAGAGGCTACTTTCAATTACGACACACAGGCATCTTTCGATTTTCAAAATTTAGTAAAAATTCAATTTATACCACCATCAGCATCTGAAGTACTAGGCGACAAAAACAGTAATAAACTATCCGATATAAGAAGTAAAACGAGCGGTGCTAGCGAAAAAATTGATGCTTATAAAAATGGTGGAGAGTTTTCTGAAGACGGCATAATACAGGGGCTAGAGGCTGGTAATATTTCTATGCCTATTAAAAACTCTTTAATTAACGGAGCGCAAAGTTTATTTGGTGTAAAAACAAAATTACAGTTTGGGAATACAAATATTACGGCTGTTTTCTCTCAACAAAATTCTGAAAGTAAAACGGTGGTTGCAGAAGGTGGTGCCTCTATTCAAGAATTTGAGTTAAGAACTACAGATTATGACAATGACAGACACTTTTTCCTGTCTCAGTACTTTATAGACAACTATGCAAATTCACTAAAAAATTATCCTTTAATAAGTAGTCCTATAAATATTACGAGAGTAGAAGTTTGGATTACCAATAGAAATGCAAGTACAGAAGATTTTAGAAGTATTGTTGCATTTGCAGATATCGGTGAATCTGAACCTAATGTTCTAGTGGATGAAAATGGAGTGGTTTTAAATAATTCCATTACACAAGCACAAGTATCTGGAAAAAATCTTCCGTTTAACGGTGCTAACAGAATTGGTACAGAAATTATAGAAAATGGCAACATTAGAGATATCTCTACAGTAGACAGTTCTTTATTGCCTTATAATATGCAAAATGGAACCAACTATTCCGTTTTAGAAAATGCTAGAAAATTAAATCAAAATGAATATCGTTTAAACCCGCAATTGGGTTTTATATCTTTAAACAGAAGGTTAAATGATGGAGAAGTTTTAGCAGTTGCCTACGAATATACGGTTGCTGGTAACGTAAACGGAAGCACAAAAAATTCCTTTAAAGTTGGTGAGTTTTCAAATGACGGAATTCAAGCACCAAATAATTTGGCTGTAAAATTATTACGCTCAGAAATTTTACAAACCAAACGTCCAAATAGCACTACCGGTTTAGATGAGTCTTTTCCAACATGGCGTTTAATGATGAAAAATGTGTATGCTTTAGGTGCTTTCCCACTAACACAAGACGGCTTTCGATTTGAAATTCAATATAGAGATGACCAAACAGGAATCCCTTCTAATGTTTTACAAAATGCCCAAACCACCGGTATCTCTAACCTCCCTTTATTACAGGTTTTAAATTTAGACCAGTTAGATCAAAGTCAGTTTAGAACAGCTGATGGTTATTTCGATTATGTAGAAGGAGTTACGGTAAACTCAGAAAATGGCTTTATATTTTTTCCTGAACCAGAACCTTTTGGAAATGATTTAGAAGATGCCTTAACAAATCCTTTAGACGCAACGTACTTGTTTAAAGAATTATATTTAAATACAAAAATTAATATAAAAAACAATTTTCAGAGTAAAGACAAGTACTTCTTAAAAGGATATTTTAAATCAGAAAATTCTGGTGGAATTCCTATTGGTGCATTTAATGTACCAAGAGGTTCTGTAAGAGTTTCTGCCGGCGGAAGACAGTTGGTAGAAGGAGTAGATTATGTAGTAGATTATCAATTAGGAAGAGTTCAAATAATAGACCCTGGTTTGAGCGCATCTGGCGTGCCTATTAGTATTTCTACAGAAAATAATGCGGTTTTTAATCAACAAAGAAAGACATTTTTTGGTATTGATGTAGAGCATAAATTCTCTGACGAGTTAATTGTGGGGGCAACCTATTTAAATATCGAAGAAAGACCTTTAACACCTAAAGTTAATTTTGGTGCAGAGCCTATAAATAATACGATGTTAGGTTTTAATTTTGATTATTCTTCGGAAATTCCGTTTTTTACAAAGTTGGCAAATAAACTGCCTTTTGTAGATACAGATGTAGCCTCTAATTTATCTTTAAGAGGAGATATTGCTTATTTAATACCTGGATCACCAAGTGGAATAGACGTTACTGGAGCTGCAACTTCTTACATAGATGATTTTGAAGCTTCTCAAATACCTATTAGCCTTTTATCTGCATTAGATTGGTATGAAGCAAGTACACCAAAATACTTTCCAAATTTAAATGGTGAAAGTGATGACTTATCTTACAATTACAAAAGAGGAAAACTAGCTTGGTATCGTGTAGATCAAATATTTTATGGTGCAGGAAATACACCTTCAAGCGTAGATGCAAATGAACTCTCTAGGGCAGAAACAAGACAAATTAATTATAGAGAATTATTTCCTAATGTTCAACTAGATATTACACAAAATTCTTTAGTTAGAACTTTAGATTTAGCCTATTTCCCTCAAGAAAGAGGTTCTTATAATTTTAATCAAGACCCTAATGAAGCAAGCATAGACGTTGCTACCGAAAAAGTTACACTTCTAAAACCTCAAGAGAATTGGGGTGGAATTATGCGTCCGCTAACCACTAATAATTTTGACCAAGCAAATGTAGAATACATGCAATTTTGGATTATGGATCCATACCAAAATTACTCTTTAACCACAGCAGAAGGTTTGCCAGAAGGAATAGACCCTAATAATATTACAAATCAAATTGGAGATTTATACATTAACTTAGGTAATATTTCTGAAGATATTTTAAAGGACAACCGTAAAATGTACGAAAACGGTTTGCCCGAAGACGGTTTAAAAGTAGATGAAAACAATGTAAACTCCACTATCTGGGGAGATGTTCCTAGAAATCCTTCGATTATTTATGCCTTTAATGAGCAAGATGCTGCGCGTGCAAATCAAGATCTTGGTTTTGACGGTTTAAAGGATGTTGAAGAAAAACAACTTGATAATATTGGTCAGTATTCAGGCTTAATTGACCCTGCAGCAGATAATTTTCAATTTTTTAGAGGCGCTAATTTAGATGCAATAAATGCATCTTTAATAACGAGATATAAAGATTATAATAATACGCAAGGAAACTCACAAACATTAAATCAAAGTACAGAATCCTATCCAACTTCATCTACATCCTATCCAGATACAGAAGACATTAACAGAGACCAAACAATGAATACTGTAGAAAGTTATTTTGAGTACAAGGTTTCTATGAATCAAGCAGATTTAAAGAAAGGAGTTGGGTATGTTGTTGATGAAAAAACAACTACCGTTACTTTAGATAACGGAAGTACTCAAGAAACAAAATGGTATCAATTTAGGGTACCTGTACGAAGCGGAACCCCAATAAACGGAATTTCAGATTTTAATAGTATTCGTTTTATCAGAATGTTTTTAACGAACTTTAAAATGCCTATTGTAATTCGTTTTGGTGAATTAGATTTAGTTCGTGGAGACTGGAGGCGCTATGTTAGAACCTTAGACCCAAATACAAATACAGACAGAGAATTAACACAGGAAGAATTAAATGCTTTTGAAGTTGGTGTTGTAAGCATAGAGCAAAATGAGGGAAGTTACACACAGCCGCCAGGAATTGAAAGAGAACGTTTACAAGGAAGTACTACGGTACAATTACAAAATGAACAATCTGTAACCTTAAAAGTAAACCAATTAAAACCCAACGAAATAAGAGCAATTTATAAAAATATTAGTATCGATTTAAGACGTTTTAAACAATTAAAAATGTTTATGCACTTGCAACAAGATATTAAAAATTCTATTTTAAATGACGGGGATATCTCTGCAATTATAAGATTAGGTACAGATTTAAATGAGAATTTTTATCAAATTGAAATTCCGCTTACAGTATCTAATGCCGGAACATCTGCCTTAGATCTTTGGCCAGAAGCTAATAATTTAGATGCCTTTTTAGAAAATTTTGGTAAAATAAAATTAGAAAGAAATCGCGCTAACTTTCCGGTCTCAGGAATTTTTCCATCTCAAGAACAAGACGAAGGCACACCTTATAAGCTTAGCGTAAAAGGAAACCCAACTTTAGCACAATTAAGAACAATTATGCTAGGAATTAAAAACACTACTTTAAATAATAGAAGTGCAGAAGTTTGGTTTAATGAATTGCGTTCTGCTGGTTTTGACAATAAAGGAGGTTGGGCTGCTGTCTTAAATGCCGATGCAAATTTTGCAGATGTTGCGAATGTATCTCTAGCCGGAAGTATGTCTACCGTAGGTTTTGGTAACGTAGAAGATAGGATAAACCAACGTAGCTTGGACGAGACCAAGCAATATGACATTGCAACTACTATTAACCTAGGTAAAGTACTAACGCCTAAGAAATGGGGCATACAATTGCCGATGAGTTATAGTATTGGTGAAACTTTTATAGATCCAAAATTTGATCCTCAATACCAAGATGTTACTTTAGAAGATGCGATAGACCAAAATCCAAATAGTGAATTTTCTAGAGATTATACCAAAAGAACGAGCATCAGTTTTATAAATGTAAAAAAGAACAGAAACCCAAATTCAACGAAAAAACCAAAATTTTATAATGTAGAAAACCTATCTGTTTCTTATGCGCACAACAAAGAATTTCACAGAGACTATAATATAAAAAAATACAGTAATGAAACTGCCACTGCCGGAGCAAACTACAATTATAACTTTCAAGGAAAATCATTAGAGCCTTTTAAAAATATTGGATTTTTAAATAGTAAATATTTAAAGCTAATAAAAGACTTTAACTTTAATCCTATTCCGTCTACTGTTGCTGTAAACTCTAGAATCAATAGAAACTTTACAGAACAACAATCTAGAAATTTAGTGGAGGGTTTATCTGCTCAACCAGCATTAAAACAACGTAGATTTTTATTTGATTGGGATTATACCGTTGGCTTCGATTTAACAAAATCGCTTCAATTTAATTTTAATGCCACCAATAGTTATATTTATGATACGTTTGGCTCTAACGATGACATTCAAATTTTCGATGAATTTTTTAATACAGGAAGAGCAAATCATTACCATCAGAAACTAAATGGTACCTATCAATTACCACTAGCAAAAATTCCTTTTTTAAGCTGGATAAAAGCAGATTATGCCTATACTGCAGATTTTGATTGGCAAGCGGCAGCGCAAAGCACAATTGATATTAACGGAACGGATGTTGCGTATGTCGATTTAGTAGGTAATGTTATTCAGAATGCAAATACCCATAATTTAAATACTACGTTTTCATTTGAAAAATTTTACAAGAGTTTAGGATTTGAAAAATGGGCAAAAACGAAAAGAGAGCGTTTAACGGATACATTAAAAATGGTAAAACAAATCAAAAGATTTAACAAACCATTTTATCTAAAGAAAAAAGAAAGAAAAATAGCAAAGGTTTTAAAAGGTTTTAAAGAAACTTTACAAGCTCAAAAAGAAAAAATTAAAAGCATAGAAAAAGTAATTGCAACCTTAGATAAAGAACTCGATGAAAAATTATCTCCAGAAGAAAAAACAAGTATACTGCAAAAAAGAGCGCAACTTTCAACTGAAATTTTAACAGCTACTAAAAAAATAAAAACCCTAGAAATTAAAAGAAAGGACAACTTAGATGCATTGCAAAACAATTACAAAAGAGAACATCGTAGAATTGGATACCTTGGAAATAAAATACCCCTTGCAAAGAAAATTTTAAAAGGTTTGTACACGGTTGCCACTTCTGTAAAACAGGGTAAAGTAAGTTATTCCGAAAATAACGGACAATATCTACCGGGTTACACACAAGATATTGGCTTTCTAGGGGGTGCACCAACTTCATTTGCTTTTGGTAGTCAAGTAGATATTAGAAACACCGCTTTACAAAATGGTTGGCTCGTAGGTCCTAGAGACCCTAATAATAGCGAGTACTACAACAAAACATATAGCAGAACACAGTATAATAAATTAGATTATACATTCACATTAAAACCTATTAAAGATTTAAACATTGATATTCGAGGGAATCAAATTAAAACTAGAGATTTATCCCAACAACTAGATGTTGTAGAAAATGGATCCTCTACGGGTGCTTTAGATTTTAGCGCACCAGCTTTTGAGACAGGAAATTTTAGTACCAGTCATGCAATGATTGCAACAGCATTTACTGATGGAGATGCTTTATTTCAAACAATGAAAGCGTATAGAAGCATCATAGCAAACAGGCTGGCTAAAGAAACCGGTGCACCAATTGATGGTTTTGGCAGTAACAGCCAGCAAGTATTGCTACCCGCATTTATGGCTGCGTATTCTGGCTCTAATCCCGATAAAATAAATACAGGTTTATTTAGAAATATACCAATACCAAATTGGACTTTACGTTATTCTGGATTCATGAAATTAGGTTTCTTTAAAAGAAACTTTAGCAGCTTTGTTATTTCTCATGGTTATAAATCTTCATATACGGTCTCTAGTTTTACCAATAATTTACAATATGATAATGATAATGCATTTTCAAATAGGAACTCTGCGGGGAACTATGAATCTCAATTATTAGTTTCTGCAGCTACATTGGTAGATGAATTTTCTCCTTTAATTAAACTTGACATGAAAATGCGTAATTCATTTTCTCTAAGAGGTGAGGTAAAAAGTGACAGAACACTTACTATGAATTTTAATAATAGTACTTTAACAGATATAAAAGGTACAGAATATATTCTTGGAATGGGGTATGTTTTTAAGGATGTAAAAGTAAATACACGCTTTACAGGTAAAAAACAAACCTTAAAAGGAGATGTTAATTTAAGAGCAGATGTTTCTTTAAGAGATAATTTAACACAAATTAGGTCTGTAGATGAAGATAATAACCAAATTAGTGGTGGCCAAAGATTATTTTCTATTAAATTTACAGCCGATTATAGATTGAGTAGTAGTTTAACAGCATCTTTTTATTACAATCATCAAACATCTAAATATGCGATCTCTACAACTTTCCCTAGACAAGCCATAAATGGCGGATTTAATATTATCTATAATTTAGGCGGTAATTAAATAATTAACAAAATAAATTTATCAAAATGAATATCCCATCAGAATTAAAGTATACTAAAGATCACGAGTGGATTCAGATAGAAGGTACTATTGCAACCATAGGAATTACAGATTTTGCACAAGGAGAATTAGGAGACATTGTTTATGTAGATGTAGACACCTTAGATGACACTATAGCTGAAGGTGAAGTTTTTGGTTCTGTAGAGGCTGTAAAAACAGTATCTGACTTGTTTATGCCCTTAACAGGAGAAGTTATTGAATTTAATAACGCCTTAGAAGATGATCCAGAATTGGTGAACTCAGACCCTTATAATAAAGGATGGATGATAAAAATTGAATTTACTGACAACTCACAACTAGAAGATTTATTAGATGCTGCAGCTTATGAAAGCCTGGTTAAAGGGTAAAATATTTTTAATCGCAATAACCATAACCATTAGTCTTGTGATTTTAAGCCTAATAAAGGTACCTGAATATAAAGTAAGTGTTACACATCTAGATAAATGGCAACATTGCTTTGCCTATTTTGTATTAAGTATCTCTTGGTTAATTGTCTTCTATAAAAAGAAGAAAAAACGGCTAGTAGTAGTTTGCTGTATTTTATTAGGTGTAATTATTGAAATTTCACAAAACACACTAACATCATACAGAACAGGAGATTTCTATGATGTTATTGCAAACGCTATTGGTGTTTTATTAGGTTTATTTGTCTTCAATAAGTTTAGTAAAAAAAATTGAAGTTAAAAAATGAAAAGATTTGTAATTAACACAATAATTTAGCTAAATTAGCAAACTATAAAAAAATTTTATCCAATGGAAATAAAGAAGAACCCTAAATCGAATTTAGAAAATTACAGTAAAATATTTATGCAAATTGGTCTTGTATTAGCCCTGTTTGTAACTTACGCTGCAATTGAAAAGAAAACGTACGACAAAACCACAAGTAGTTTAGGTATTGCAAATATGAATGCAATGATGGACGAGGATATTCCTATTACTGAAAGAGTAGAACCAGTAAAACCTAAAACACCACCACCACCAGCACCTGAAAAGATAGAAGTAGTAGAAGATGAAAAGGAAGTAGAAGAAACTGTAATAGAGTCTACTGAAACAGATGAAAATGAAGCTGTAGAAGTTGAGGAAATTGTAGAAATTGAAGAAGGAGAAGAGATTATTGAAGATGTAAACTTCATGATTATTGAAGATGCACCTGTATTTCCAGGATGTAAAGGTTCTAAAAAAGAATTAAAAGACTGTTTTAGTCGAATGGTACAAAAACACTTTTCTAGAAAGTTTGATGCAGATTTACCAAATGAATTGGGATTATCTCCAGGTAAGAAAAGAGTCTTTATTGGTTTTAAAATTGATAGACAAGGTTATATTGTTAACATTCAAGCAAGAGCACCGCACCCGAGAATTAAATCAGAGGTTATTAAAGTAATGAAAATGTTACCTAAAATGAAACCAGGTAAACAAAGAGGGAAACCAGTAGGTGTTAGTTATAATATCCCGTTTTCTTTATTAGTAGAATAACAATATCATAAAATATTTTTAAAACGCTTAGAATACCCTCTAAGCGTTTTTTTTGTTTAAAAGAATTCTAGTTACAACACCTCATTATAGCTTATTATTTGATGTATTCCATATATATTATGAGGTCACAGAGCTAAAGATTACAACTCTTAATACTCGTCTACATCTCATAAATAAATTTCTTCTTACAGCGTTGTAAAATTTAATACTTTACACGGATAATTATGTTAGACAATCTGAGTATAGGATATGTATCCTTAATTTTAGTAAAGAAGGAAATAAAAAAATACTTAAGAACAAGAAAAAAGGATAAAAAGTAGGGTGTTAAACGAGCTTTTAAGCCCATAAAAAACAGGTGATTTAAGTGAAGATTGTAACCTATTGTAATTCCTTAAAGTAATTAAAAACAAATACTTTCTCTATTGCTTAGTGTTAAAGAGTAAAAAAAAATCCAAAGTAAAATTTACTTTGGATTTTTTTATTAAAGCTATTTGATCTTTATCTATTAAAAGCTAATTTGGATTCCGATGTCCAAACATTAACACTTTTAACTGAGTTGTTCACATAGGTAACTTCTTGTAAAGAACCTTCATTCCAAAAAAACCATTTTCCAGTTTTTTTACCGTCTTTATAAAAAGCCAATTGCACTTTATTCCCTTGTTTGTCAAAACGAGTCCACTTGCCTGTTAATTTCTTGTTTTTAAAATACCCTTCTTTACTAATAGTACCATCTTCATGATAATAAGTAGCCTTCACAAGCTCCCCTTCCGCTTCATAAGTTGGTGTTATATCTTGAGAGTATCCTATCGCTGCAATGCAAAACATTGCAATTGTAAGTATTTTTTTCATAATTTGCTTTTTTTGATTGTGTTCCTTTATCAAATATATGCTTTTTATAACAATTTACAAACATTAGCATAACATTAAATTAACATTGCGTTTTTTACAGAAACCAGTAGATATGCTCACTAATCTACTAAAAAGTATTATTGATAATAAAAAAATTATATAACGAATTCTCTGTTATAGCACAAATCAAGCATTTTTTAGGAATTCGTTACCCTTCTTTAATATAAGAAAAAGAGCCAACGGTGCGCCTAATAATTAAACCCTACGATTTCTAATGATCTAATATCTTTATCAAGTAAAAATTAAAATGTAGGCTTCTTCTTTTTTTCAGGAATTACTATAAAGTCTTTTAAATAAAAAGGTTCGAAGTAAGCAAGATTTTCAATAGCTCCTTTTTTATATTTATCATAAGATAATATTGCCATTTCCTTTGAGGAAGGAAACTTATCATCTATAAAAATAGCGTTTTTATGGGTAATTATTTCTTTGCATTTATGAGCACCATCTCCTAAAAAATAAACTTTACCTCTATCTAACGCATCAGAAAAAGAAGTTTCATCTATAATTTCCGCTTTAATTTCTCTTATTTTTTTGTGCTGCTTGTCAAAAATAGCTGCATAAACTTCCATTCTTCTTGCGTCTAACATCGGCACAATTACCCCACAATCAATAGCAATAGCAAAAGAAAGAGATGTAAGCGTATCAATTGCTATTAAAGGTTTGTTTAAAGCGAAAGAGAGTCCTTTTGCCGCTGAAACACCAATTCTTAGTCCTGTGTAAGAACCAGGGCCTTTACTTACGGCTATTGCATCTATTTCAACTTTAGAGATGTTGCCTTCTTTTAGAATGCTTTCTATGAAAGGATGCAAAACTTCTGCATGCGAATAATTACCATTATTCAATTCTTTAAAAGCTATAATTTTACCACTATCTGCAATACTTACTGAGCAGTTTTTAGTTGAAGTTTCTATGTTAAGGATTATTGCCAATTGTTGTATTTTTTACAAAGATAGTATTTCAAAAAAAGAAATACCTCACAGTGTTTAATTCTGTGAGGTATTGTGTTTATTAGTTTTAATTACTTATTCTAGAATTAATTCACCAGAATAAAACTGCAGCACTTTTGTTTTAAAAACATAATCATACTTAGAACGAATCATAGCGCTTTCTGCGCTTACCAAACGTGTTCGTACCAGATCGAAATCAAACAATGTCATAGTGCCGTAATTGTATCTTTCCTGCGCATTTTTAAAGGCTTCTTTTTGCGCCGCTAAAGAAATTGTTGCGGCTTGAAATGTTTTTAAACCAGATTTAACATCTAAAAACGCCTGTTCTATTGTTTGCTTTAATATCAATTTCTGACTTTCTAAACTCATTACAGAAACTTCTTTATTAATTAGAGACTGTGCAACTCTGTTCTTGGTTTGAAATCTGTTAAAAATTGGAATGTTTAATGAAATTCCAGCCCCATATTGAAAACGATCAAAAAATTGTGTTCCAAAACTACTATTAGCCTGTCCTGGGAAAAGGTTGTTAAATTGATGAAAATAAGAGGTCCCTGCGCCCAAATTATAACTTAATGTGGGCAAAAAAGCACTCTTTGCAATTTCTATATTGAAATCTGCATTTTCAATCGCTAGCTTTGCGTTTGCAATTTCTGGCATATAGTCTAAAGATTTCTGAAAAACAGCCGTGGAGTTATCATATAATAAATTAACCGAAGGAGTCTCCACCTCTATGGGTGCAACATCAAAACCTTTTACAGGTTCTTGCAGTAACTGTGCAATATTTAACAATGCCAAGTCCAATGCATTTTCTTGTAAAATTACACTTTGTAGGTCATTTGCAGCGGTAGACTGAAAATTTAATAGTTCTCCTTTTGCAATTGCACCTGCTTCAAATCGAGCCTTTGCAGCCTCAATTTGTTTTTTACTTATGGCTGCTTGTACACTTGCAACCTCTAAATTTTCTTTAGCAAACAATACATTTAAGTAGGTATTTACAACTCTTAAAGAAATATCATTTTCTATCTTTTTTAAGTCATATAAACTACTTTCTACACCTAATTGAGCCTGCTTATAAGTATTTGTATTTCTAAAACCATTAAAAATTATACCATTACTACTTAAATTAAGAGATCCGTTAAAGTTATTTGTATTTGTTAGAATACCAGTTTGGTCTGGTGATAAACCTACATTGTAATTACCACTTGAACTTCCATTTAAATTTGGCAAAAAATTGCCTTTCGCAATGGCAACATTTTTTTCTGCAAGCTTTACGCTCAATTTATTTTGTTGGATAGAAATATTTTTGACTAATGCCTGATCAACAGCCTCTTTTAATGTCCAGGTTTTTTGTGAAAAAGCAGCAACAGAAGAACATAGTGCTACAAATAGAATGAATTTATTTTTCAAAATTTACAAATTTTATATAATGTTAACTAAAGATAAGACGAACAAAAATAAAATATGTTACAGGGTTTTACTCTTATTTAAATGTTAATTATTTACCTTCTTATTGTAACGATAAATAGTAAAAAATAAAAGGCCAATTAAAAGATAAGGAAAAACCATAAGGTAGGTAATACCACTATTTACACCTTCGGCCATCGAAATATCTCCATTTTCTACAACCGCCTTACACATTGCACATTGAGAAAACGTAGTTTTTGAAGTAAAAAAAATGAACGCTAAAATAAGAAGAGTTTTGTTTTTAAACATAATAAGGAGATATCATTAAATATACTATAACGCCAGTAACGGCAACATATAACCAAATAGGAAAGGTTTTCTTTGCTATTTTTTTATGCTCGGTGAAAAGTCCAAGTTTTGCCTTCATGTAGGTAATCAACACCAAAGGAATTACAATAATAGACAACACAATGTGCGTAATTAAAATAAAATAATATACATACTTTATAAATCCTTCACCCCCAAAAGAGGTCGAATCTGAAGTCATATGATATGCGATGTACATTAATAAAAACAATAAAGAACAAGCGATTGCTGCCGTATTTAATTGCTCATGTAATTTTTTATTTCCTTTTTTTATAGCGATAACTGCTGCTATTAATAACACTGCGGTTAGCCCATTTATAGATGCATAGATTGGCGGAAGAAATTTTAACGGAGCTACATCAAACCCCAAACTTCTTAGATTAACACCAAATAAAGCAGCTACAGCTAATGGAATTATTACAGACAATGCCGTAATAATTTTTTTATACTTTTTTTCTTGTGCTAGATTATTCATTCAGTAATATTTTAATATCTTCTTTTATTTCTTTTATTTGATCTGGAAAGCCATTGTCTTCTAGAGCGTTATAATAAATAATGGTGTTTCCATTGTCATCTTTTCTAGAACGAATAAATCCGTTTTTATCCACCAAAGCAAAATAACCAGAATGTTCAAAACCACCGTGTTCCTCCTCGCCTTTTCCTACATACAGCTTAAACCCTTGCTTTGCCAATGTAATTACTGCTTCGTAAGGTTTTCCTGTTAATAGATGCCAGTTTCTATTTGTAATTCCATTTGCTTTTGCATACTCCTTTAAAATTTCTGGTGTATCTATTTCTGGTGTAATAGAGATTGAAGCAATTCCGAAATTTGGATTGCCAAAAAAAGCATCCTGAATGGTACCCATTTTTTGATTCATTATTGGACAAATACTAGGGCATGTTGAAAAGAAAAACTCTACTACATATACCTTACCCTCATAACTTTTATTTGTAATTATTTTCCCTTCTTGGTTTATAAATTCAAACTCAGGTACCTTTCTTTTCTGAGGATTTGCTTCATTCGTTTTTAAATATTCTAACGTAGTATCTGCTTTAAACCTATCTACTACTTTTGGCACCGTGTAAATACCAAATAATAAAATAATAAATGCAATACCTATATATGAATACTTCTTTTTCATAAGCCTACTTCTTTTCTATCTGCTTTATTTTTATTTTTAAATGCAGCGTAATATTCGTAATAGAGTACGTTTATATCATCTTTCATTATTTTCTTTAATTCTGCAACAGAATTCATGTCATACCCAACTAGTTTCCTTTCTTTCTTTTCTTCATCGTCTGTGCGCTCCCTTAAATATCCATTTTTATCCACTATAAAGGCATCAGAAGTATAAAAATTATCTAGAGAAGTATTCGTTTTAAAGCTGTCAAAAAATGTGTTTATATTTTCTCTAGAACCGGCTGTAAACTTCCACTTTGCCATATCTGTAAAAGCACCAAGTTCTTTTTTAAAGCTTAAGACTTCTTTGTCGGTGCCTTTGGGATAAATCGCTATAATTTGAAAATCATTATGTTCAATGAATTTCTTATAAATATTTTGATTCAAATTAAATACACCGCCCTTATTATTAGCAATATCACCCCCTAAAAAACAAATTAAAGAAACTTTATTTTTTAGTGTTTTTGTTGAATCGACTATTGAGATATCTAAAGTATTCTCGCCATAGATTGGTAGTTTAGCAGCGTTGTTTATTCCTGTTGACAGTAATAAAAAACACATCAGTGGAAAAATAAATAGTAAAAATAAAACGATTCTTTTTTTAGTGAAAAATTTCATAATTCTCTTTTAGTGTGTATTTTTTATGTATAAAAAAAGGTGGTTAAGACCACCTTTTAAAATTTTATATTACCATTTTACAAGTGGTGATAATGTATCGAATATGTAGCCTCCTTCAAATAAAAACAGTGTGACGAGATATGAGATTAAAAAGACGGCAGACCACACAATAGAGCGTCTAAGCCATTTCTTCTCTCCTTCTAAGTGCATGAAAACCCATGCAATTCCGTATGCTTTTGCTAGTGTTAAAATGATGAAAATCCAATTTAACCAACTTGTACCCATACCTTGTAAATGCAAGGCTGCAGGTTTAATAATACCTAAGTATACTTCTACTATTGTTATAAAAGAAAGAATACCAAAAACTATCCATATTCTCTTTGTGTTCGATTCGTGTGCGTGTGCCATTTCTTCTTTTTATTTTTTTGTTATACTAAGTAGAAAAAGGTAAATACAAATACCCAAACTAAATCTACAAAGTGCCAGTATAAACCAACTTTTTCTACCATTTCGTAATGTCCTCTTTTCTCATAAGTTCCTAAGATTACATTAAAGAAAATAATAATATTAATTGCAATTCCAGACACTACGTGAAAACCATGAAAACCAGTAATAAAGAAAAAGGCATCTGCAAAAATTGTGTTACCATATTCGTTTTCCTCTAAATTAGCGCCTTCTACAACTCTATCTGTTCTTGCTAGCATTGCAGAACCTGCTTCTCTAGAAAGAATTGTTTTTTGTTTCTTGTCTAAATCTATTAATTCTGTTCTTACTTGAATTTCAGGGTTTGCATTATACGCTTGAATTACTTGTGCTACAGAGTAATTAGCAATTGTACCCTCCTCTTCAAACCACAATCCGTTTTTCTTAGTATGCTGAACTCTACCGTCTGTTCTGTTACCAATAACAAAATCTGCCAAAGCTATTTGTTTACCATCTTTTACAAACTGTAACAGCTTACCTTCCGTTGTTTTTACAGCCCCATAAGACCCTTTAATAAAAGTATTCCATTCCCAAGCTTGTGAGCCTACAAAAATAATACCTCCAATAATCGTAGCAAACATATACCAAGCTACTTTATTCTTTTTCATTTGATGGCCAGCGTCTACCGCTAACACCATTGTTACAGAAGAAAAAATCAAGATAAACGTCATAATTGCAACGTAAATCATTGGAAAATCTCCATGCACAAAAGGTACGTGCGTAAAAACCTCATCTGCAATTGGCCAAGTGTCTATAAACTTAAAACGTGTTAACCCATAAGCAGCTAAAAAACCAGAAAAAGTTAATGCATCTGATAGGATAAAATACCACATCATCATTTTACCATAACTAGCGCCAAATGGTTTCCCACCTCCGCCATTCCAGATATCTTTTTTGTCAGTTGGTACAGCAATATTTGCTTCCATAAATGTATTCTATTGATTGAATGTTAAAAATAGTTTTGCAAAATTAATCATTTTTCATCACCTAATAAAATAGAAAAAGAAAAATAGATAAATCCATAGTATATCTACAAAATGCCAGAAGATTGCACCCAGTTCAAACCCCAGCAAATCATTTGGTTTGTACTTATATTTAAAATGATTATAAATAACAACAAAAAGCACAATTACACCAGCCAATAGGTGTAAAACATGCATTAATGTGATGCCAATTATAAACGATGTAGATACTGTACTTCCTGGTCCAGTAAAATACAGGCCTAAGCCTTTAAGCTCGTTAAAGCCTTCGTATTGTTGCCAGATAAAACCAATTCCTAAAAATAAAGTTACCACTAGTAATATAAGTGACATCTGTCTTTTCTCTTGCTTCAAAAATCTTTGAGACAAGATTATTGTAATGCTACTCGCAACAATTAAAAAAGTACTCGTATAAAAAGCATCAGGCAAATCAAAAGTTACCCAATCATCTCTTTCCATACTAATTACGTATGCACTTGTTAAACCTGCGAAAAACATTACCATACTTATCATAGAAACCCACAACATTGGTTTTCCAGATTTTCTTCTAGCAACTGTTAATTCTTGTTCTAATGTTTGTTCTACCATCTTCCTTTTTTAATGTAAAAATTTATCTACTACATATATAATTTGAACTACCGTAATGTACAAGACACTTGATAACATTAATTTTCTCGCATCTATATTTTCTTGACTTTTATACAGTTTAACACCATAATATAGCATTACAATACCTAATAGTGCAATAATTACCGCGGTTATTGGATAAATATAAAACGCCCCAGATACTTTTAAAACTGGCGCTATAGAGACTAAAATCATGATTCCTGTATAAAAAATAATTTGCTTTATAGCACCTCTATCTTTAGCTCCCATGGGCAACATATTAAAGCCCGCTTTTTTATACTCCTCAAACTGCAACCAACCAATTGCCCAAAAGTGCGGAAATTGCCAGAAAAACTGAATCATAAACAAAAATCCTGCCTCAATACCAAAATTATTAGTTGCGGCAACCCAACCAAGCATAAAAGGAATTGCTCCTGGAATTGCACCTACAAATACGGTTAAGGGTGTTACTGCCTTTAAAGGGGTGTAAACACATGTATATAGGAATATTGACACTGCGCCAAATAATGCCGACTTAGGATTGATGCTATATAGGATTGAAATTCCTAAAACGGTAAATACTATTGCAATCGTTAATGCAACATTTACAGACATTCTACCCGTTGGTAAAGGTCTGTTCTGCGTACGTTTCATAATGGCGTCTGTATCTTTTTCTATAATTTGATTGAACGCATTAGAAGCACCAACCATGAAAAAACCACCAATAGCTAAAAGAAATAGTATAAAGTAATCTACAGTTTCTACCGCTAACAAATAACCTGCGACAGAAGAAAACACAACACTTAAAGACAAGCCAACTTTAGTAAGTTGCTTAAAGTCTGAAATAATAGTTTTCATAGATGTTTTATTATCTGAAATAACGGCTGTATTCATATCACCATAATTAGCTTGCAAAGATATTTGATAAATATGAATTTACCATAGTTTTTAAAGCTTTTGATGTTAAATAAATAAAAAAAACCCACTCAATAAATTGAGTGGGAAAATTGCTATGAAAAAGAAAAAGTGTAATTCTTTAAAAGAACTACACATCAAAGATAATACATATTTCTTTTAAAAAAGAAAATATTATAATTTTATAACAATATTGTTTTTTAGTAAATATTCTTGGTTACTTTCTATACAAATTGCAAAACCTTTTTGATCAAATTCTAATCGATGGCCATATTCACTAACCCAACCTATTTGCTTCGAAGGGTTTCCAACAACCAAGGCAAAAGGTAAAATCTCTTTAGTAACCACTGCACCAGCGCCAATAAAAGCATATTCACCAATATTGTTACCACAAACAATAGTAGCATTAGCACCAATGGTAGCTCCTTTTTTTACAATAGTTTTTTGGTATTCATTTTGTCTTTTAATGGCACTTCTAGGATTTATCACATTTGTAAAAACCATAGAGGGTCCTAAAAAAACATCATCTTCACAAACAACCCCACTGTAAATAGAAATATTGTTTTGAACTTTTACATTTTGTCCAAGAATAACTTTTGGAGAAATGACTACATTTTGTCCGATATTACAACCTTCTCCGATAACACAATGAGACATAATATGACTAAAATGCCAGATTTTAGTATCTTTCCCAATTGTACAATCAGTATCTATAACAGCTGTTTCGTGTGCAAAAAAATCTTTCAAAATTAGTAGCTTTGGTTTGAGTGTTGTTCTTTATTTATTATTTCTTTTGATGAAGATGTTCCAATTCTATCTGCTCCTAAAGAAATCATTTTCAAAGCTGTTTCGTAATCTCTTACACCACCTGCAGCTTTAATTTTTAATGGTTTCGCATTTTTAGAAATTAACATTATATTTTCAAAAGTAGCACCATTTGGAATCTCTCTTTCTGTTTTAAAAAATCCTGTAGACGATTTTACAAATACATTTTTTGCGTTTTCTTCTCCGAAATTTTCTAAAACAATATGTTTCACAAGTTGTGAAATTACAATTATTTCTTCATTTGATAAGGCTGCAGCTTCTATAATAAATTTTGCAATTTTTTGATGGCTAAGGCAAAGTGCTATGCAAAGAGTTACTTCTTCTGTTACCACATCTATATTTCCTTTTTTAAAAGCATTATAATTAACAACGAAATCCAACTCATCTGCACCTAATTTAATTGCCTTTTCAGCTTCTTGTATTTTTTGTTTTAAAGATGAATCTCCACAAGGGAAATCAATTACAGTTCCAATTAAAACCTTAGCCCCTGAAATGCTTACTATTTTTTTTACCGTTGTTATGTAATTGGAACGAATCATAACTAACTTATAATCATAGCTAATTGCCTCCTTTGCAAGTGCTACTACCTTCTCTAAGTTTTCTTTTTCAGTAATACCAGCTTGTATTGCTGTTTTTAAATATGTTGCATCCAAATAATGACTTATTTTCATGTTACAAAAATAACAAAATCTAAATAGCAGCTATAAAAAAACCCAACCAATTGGTTGGGTTTTTCTTTTTACTCTACACTAAAAGCTATTGGCAACGTGTACCTGACTCTTACAAATCTATTTTGTTGCTGCCCTGGTGTAAACTGAGGCAATTTCTTAATAAGCCTTGAAGTTTCTTTTTCTAATTGTCTATGCGGTGCTCTAATTTTTATGTCTATAACATTCCCTTTCTCATCGATTATAAATTGCGTTCTAATTTTGTATTTCCCGGCATTTAAACCCAACTCATTTGCAAGACCTGCATCAAAATTACGTTGTACAAAACGTTTCATTTTTTTATCGAAACACACTTTATTTTCGGCTTTAGAAAGCCCCTCACATCCTTTAAAAACAGGTGCGTTTTGAATGTTTATAAAAGAGACAGCGTCTTCTGGTTTAAACTCTTCATCTTCCTTTTCTTCTTCAAAACTGTCAATATCTAATATTTTTAGATCTTCGATATCAATATCAATAACCGTTTCAATTATTGGATTGTCACCTTTTTTAATTTTTTCAAAAAAAACAAGTTTCTGTTTTGGAGTTTCTTGTTTTGGGATAATTTTTGGCTCTTTTCTAAAAACAACGGCTGTATTGGGGTTAAACTGATAAACTTCAGATTTAAAGTCTAAATTTTCGTCTGCCACTGTTTTCTGCGCTGTTTTATGCTCTAAAGAAATAAAAACGACAAAGAGCACAAGAACAAGACCTAACTGCATAAAGATGTTAGAAAACTTTTCTAGTTGTTTGGTGGGTTGTTTTTTTAGGTTTTTCATAATTCATTTTTTTTTAAAGGTTAAGACTATTTAAAACCAAAGAACATGCCACAAAAAAACAGCATCAAATTTCTTTGATGCTGTTTGTCTTATTTATTTTAAAGGAATAAAATTTATTCTAAATGTTTCGCTGCTACTTTCTCTAATTCATCATACCAATTTTGGCCAAATTTACGCACCAAAGCTTGTTTTACAAACTTGTATACTGGCACCTGTAGTTCTTTACCTAAAGTACAAGCATCATCACAAATCTCCCACTTGTGGTAATTTACAGCAGAAAACTCACTGTAATCTTTTACTCTTATTGGGTATAAATGGCAAGAAACTGGCTTTTTCCAATCTATTGCCCCAGAATTATATGCTTCTTCAATACCGCACAAGGTTTTATTCTTTTCATCGAAAATTACATAAGCGCAATCTGCATTGTTAATTAAAGGAGTTTCGATTTCTCCCCATTCATTTTTAATCCAAACACCTTCTTTTTCGATAACAGCAATTCCTTCTTTTCTTAAAAAAGGCTTTATCTTCGGATAAATATCTTCTAAAATTTTAGCCTCTTCCTCCTCTAAAGGAGCACCAGCATCGCCGTCTACACAACAAGCACCGCCGCAAGCAGAAAGATTACACACGAAATCTTTTTCTATAATATCTTCTGAAACTATTGTTTTTCCTAATTGAAACATGTCGCAAAAATAAGACAATTATTTACTTTAAATTTACACTTTGCTAAACTTCGTTAACTAATTTTGTAAAACTAAAAAAAGAGATCATGAAATTCAACTTTAAAGAAATACTGACGGCTTTTATGGTTCTATTTGCTGTTATAGATATCATAGGAAACATCCCTATTATTATAGATTTACGTAAAAAAGTAGGGCATATTCAGTCTGAAAAAGCCTCTTTAATTGCAGGTGCTATTATGATTGTGTTTCTATTTTTAGGGCAAAGTTTATTAAGCTTAATAGGTATCGATGTAAATTCTTTTGCAGTTGCTGGGGCGTTCATCTTATTCTTTATTGCTTTAGAAATGATTTTAGGAATTACACTGTATAAAGAGGATGAAAATGCGGCTACAATTACGGCTACTGTCTTTCCTTTAGCTTTTCCGTTAATTGCAGGCCCAGGTAGTCTAACAACCTTACTTTCCTTACGTTCAGAGTTTCATCTAGAAAATATAATTGTGGCCGTTTTATTAAACGTGGCTTTAATTTATGTTGTTTTAAAAACATCTTCTAAAATTGAAAAAATTATTGGTCCGAATGGAATTTTAATCATTAGAAAAATCTTTGGTGTTATATTATTAGCTATCTCTGTTAAATTATTTGCAACCAATATAAAAGAACTGTTTTAAAATGAATTTTCATGTATTAATCATTGGTGGTGGTGTTGCGGGTATGCAATGTGCCTTAATTTTAGGTTCTGCAGAAAAAAAACCTTTTGCTATTGGTAAAAAAATTGGCATTGTATTGCACCAGAAAGCATCTCATTTACAAAATGCGTTATTTAATAATACCCTAGGGTTGCCTCCTAAAACATTAGGAAAAGATATTTTAGTTGAGGGAAAACAACAGTTATCAAACCTATACCCTGCTGTTTCCCAAATAGAAAACGAAAAAGTAATTTCTGTTACTGATTTTAATGATGGTTATAAAATTAGTACAAATAAAGGTACTTACACATCTAAGGCAGTAATTATTGCCTTAAACTACGCTAAACCTTTTACAATAAATGGTTTAGATGATTATATTGAACCGCACAAAAAAGCCAATCCAGAAAAGGATAGAATTCAACTTAAGAATCGTGAAGGGCTCATAAAAAAGGGCTTGTATTGTTGTGGTACTATTGCAGGATGTAGAAGTCAATTTGCAATTGCCGCAGGAAGTGGCGCTGCTGTTGCAACAGACATATTAACCCTTTGGAATGGTGGTAACCATATTAAAATTCACGACAAATTGTAACTAAAAAATCCAGCTATATAGCTGGATTTTTTTATTTTGAAAGGAAAAATAATTACTCTACTGTAACAGATTTCGCTAGGTTTCTTGGTTGATCTACGTTCTTATTTAACATTACTGCAATATGATAAGAAAGTAACTGAAAAGGTATTGTGGTTAACAAAGGTGTTAAGGCTTCCTCCGTTTCTGGAATTTCAATTACATGATCCGCAATTTCTTTTACCTGAGTATCTCCCTCGGTAACGATTGCAATAATTTTACCTGATCTAGATTTAATTTCTTGAATATTACTTACTACTTTTTCGTAGTGTCCTTTATTTGTTGCAATCACAAAAATTGGCATATTTTCATCAATCAAAGCAATTGGCCCGTGTTTCATTTCTGCTGCAGGATAGCCTTCTGCATGAATGTATGAAATCTCTTTTAACTTTAAAGCACCCTCTAAAGCTACAGGAAAGTTAAAACCTCTACCTAAATACAAGCAATTTTTAGCATCTTTATAAACTGCTGCAATCTCTTTTACCTTATCCTCTATCTTTAATAAAGTCTCTATTTTCTTAGGTATTAACTGCATTTCTTGCATAAACGCCATAAGATTTGGCTTAGAAATCTCTCCTTTTTTAGAAGCTAGTTTTAATGCAATTAAAGTTAATACTGTAATTTGTGTTGTAAATGCTTTCGTAGAAGCAACACCAATTTCTGGACCTGCGTGCGTATAAGCGCCGGCATCTGTCTCTCTAGCGATAGAGGAACCAACTACATTACAAATACCAAAAACAAATGCTCCTTTAGATTTTGCTAATTTTATTGCTGCTAATGTATCTGCCGTCTCTCCAGATTGTGAAATTGCAATGACTACATCTCTTGAGGTAATTACAGGATTTCTATATCTAAATTCTGATGCATACTCTACTTCAACCGGTATACGTGCTTTATCTTCAATAAGATATTCTCCTACTAAACCAGCATGCCAAGAAGTACCACAAGCAATAATAATAATTCTATCTGCATTTAAAAATTTATTAATATGATCGTCTATACCGGACATCCTTATAATACCTTGATCGGCAAGCATTCTTCCACGGTAAGTATCTATAATTGCTTTAGGTTGCTCATGTATTTCTTTAAGCATAAAGTTATCATAACCTCCTTTTTCTATTTGATCTAGACTTAATTTGAGTTTTTGAACGTTCGCATCAACACGAATATCATCTTTAATTTTACGAACCTTTATCTCTCTTCCTACCTTAATAATTGCTAACTCCTCATCTTCTAAATAAATAGCATTTTTGGTATATTCTATAAAAGGGGATGCATCTGAAGCGATAAAAAACTCAGAATTCTCTTTTCCAACTCCTATTGCAATTGGGCTTCCCAAACGCGCCACAACTATTTCATTTGGCTTTGCTTTGTCGAAAACAGCAATCGCATAGGCACCGATAACGTTATTTAGAGCCAATTGTACCGCTTTTCCTAATTTACATCCTTCGTTTTTCTTAACCTCTTCTATTAAGTTTACTAAAACTTCAGTATCTGTGTCACTTTTAAAAACGTATCCTCTAGAAATTAATTCTTTCCTAAGGGCATCGTAGTTTTCAATGATTCCGTTATGAACAATTACTAAATTACTCGATTGAGAGGTATGTGGATGAGAATTAATATCATTAGGAACCCCATGAGTTGCCCAACGCGTATGACCAATTCCTATTTGGCCAACTTTTCTTTCTTTTTCATTTTCTGTAATAGCCTCAAGGTCAGAAACCTTTCCCTTTGTTTTTGATAGTAAAATATTTTTACCGTCAAACATCATAATACCAGAGCTATCATACCCTCTGTATTCTAATCTTTTTAAGCCGTTCATTACTATAGGATAGGCATCTCTGTATCCTATATAACCGGTTATTCCACACATAGCAATTCTTTTTTGTTGGTTGTTAATTATTCCTTTCTGTATAGGATATCTTTAGCTGTGCTCTTCTTACACCATTTAAACTTTCATCTCCATTTAAAATTGAAATAGATTTAGGATTCCAATTATAGTTTTTGAAAATTGTATCTGTAATTTGAGTATCTGAAGTATTATAAACCTTTAATCTTAGGGGTGGATTGTAATCTGTTTCTCCACTTAAAATGTCTGAAAAATAATCTGTGATTCTAAACGTATAGCGGTCTTTCTGGTCTTCTTCTTTTTCCAAAAACCCCCCAAAAGCTCCAAGACCTTCCGTAAAAATATCTTTTATATGACTAGCAATAGGGTTTGAATTTAAATCTTCTCCTCTTTTATATAGATATAATTGATTTGGAGTATTTGAAATATCAGAGTCTTGATTGATATAAAAAGTTAATGCAGCATCATTAATTAACCAATTTTTATCTCTTAAATCTGTTAATTGTGTACCTGTTAAAATTTCTATTTTTGCTTCAGAACCTGCAGCTCCTTGCAACTTCACTTCCTTATTAACAGGATACACCTTGTTATTAGATTTATACTTACCATTTACAATACCTCCTAATTGAAATGTGTGTGTATTTGTTATTACGGTATCAATTTCCGTGCTATTACTCTTGAAAAAAGTATTTGTATAATACACTTCAATTAAAGAACTTGTAGCCACTACACCGGTGCTGTTTAAGTTAAAAGATATTAGAGCTCCTCCTCTTTGTCCAGATGCATGCGTTTTTTCTTTTGCATCGATCACAATACCTCTAAAGTAATTATTAAAATTACCTTGAGACTCAAAGTTAGGACCCTCATAATTATCTAAAAACACTTCTTTTACAAAACTTTTCTTTAAAGGTATAATTGCCATTGGTAAAGGAACAGTTGTACTAGCGTTTGCTGTATACCTTATAGTATCGGTTTTGTATAAATCACCTAAACTATTTCTTCTTTTAATGATTACTAAGGTATCATTTTCAGTAGGTGCAAAATCCATATTTTCCACTGCTGTTAAAGAGTTCGTATTTGTCTCATATTCTCTATCTGACAAAAACTCGTTTGTTTTTGTAGGGTCAGCAAGACTTAAAGTGCTTAAATAAGTTTCTAACTCATAAATATTCAACGTAAATGGTAATTCTTGGTTTCCTGTTACCGAATCTAATTCATAAATTGGTCTGCTACCATTAGAGAGTAAAGTTGCATGATAGGGCAATCTTAAAAATGCAGTATCTACGGTTGTTTCATATGATAAGCCATCAGGGTTGTCATATGAAGCTATCTTTAAAGCTGAATTAATGTTTATTTGAGAGACTATAGATGCTTCAATATTTTCATATTCGTCATTTATATAAGTTCCTAAAAGATACTGTCCTTGAAGACCGAAAAACGGAGTTCCCCCCAACTCTAAGCCGTCTCCTCTTATGTTTTCTATACCTGCATTGGAAACCAACACCTCTAGAATTGTATCATTTGTAGAGAATTTTGTGTTACTTACAACACCACTACGTATATCTGTAAAATCTTCTTCGCAAGAAACAATACCTGCAAACACCAAAAACAAAACACCTAAGTAGATGCCTTTTCTATAAATATTTTTCACACTAAAAATAATTAATTAACTGAAACTAAATCAGTATAAAAATTTAAATAACTCTCTTTAAAGTTCTCTTCTTGAAATCCTAAGACGGGAATCTTTTTTTCTTCGATAAAAGAAGATAATTCCTCGGAAATATCTTCACTACCATGAATAATCGCATCCGAGTTTTCAATGGCACTTTTTAATATATTGGTATGGTTCGGTATTTTTATTGTTGCAATTTTATCATTATTCTTTAGATCAAAAGTTACTTTATCTGCAAGATCTTCGCTTAAAGTTCCTTCAAAAGAATTGTTGTAAACAGAAGTAATAATCTTGCTTTCAGTAAACAATGGTTCTTCGTTATAAAACGCTCTTAAATAAAGAGGTAATAAAGATGCCATCCAACCATGAACATGAATAATATCTGGTGCCCAATTCAATTTTTTTACCGTTTCTACAACACCTTTTGCAAAGAAAATTGCACGCTCATCGTTGTCATCAAACAATTGATCGTCTTCATCTGTAAAAACAGCTTTTCTCTTAAAATACTCTTCATTGTCTATAAAGTAAACTTGCATTCTTTCTTTTGGGATAGAAGCTACCTTTATTATCAATGGCATATCCATATCGTTTACAACTAAATTCATCCCAGAAAGACGAATAACCTCATGTAATTGATGTCTTCTTTCATTAATAACACCATACCTTGGCATAAATATTCTGGTCTGTACTCCTTTAGAATGCGCATTTTTAGCAGCATTAAAGGCAGTTAACGATAATTCTGTTTCTGGCAAGTAGGGTACTACTTCAGACGAAACAAATAATATTCTCTTGTCCTTCATTAAATCAAACTCTTTTTATGAGAGTGGCAAAAATACAAATTATTATGCTAATATCGTGTTAAAATGGTAAGTTTGCACACTTTATCAACAATACTAGAATGAAGATTTTCAACAATAAAAAAGACCTAAAAGACTGTCTTTTAGACTATAAAACAAGAAAAAAAACCATTGGTTTTGTGCCAACTATGGGTGCATTGCACGAGGGTCATTTGTCTTTAATTGAAAATGCAAAGCTAAAAAACCATATTGTTGTAGTAAGTATTTTTGTAAACCCTACACAATTTGACAATGTAGAAGATTTAAAGCAATACCCAAAAACAATAGAAAACGATATCAAATTACTAAGGTCTGTGTCTTGTGATATCTTATTTTCGCCTTCTGTAGAAGAAATTTATTCAGAAGATATTGCTTCAGAAAAATTTAATTTTGATGGCTTAGAACATCAAATGGAAGGTGCGTTTAGAAAAGGACATTTTGATGGTGTTGGTACTATTGTAAAAACCTTATTTGAAATTATTGAGCCCAACAAAGCGTACTTTGGAGAAAAAGATTTTCAGCAATTGCTGATTGTCAAAAAAATGGTTAAAAAAAAGAACCTTCCTGTAAAAATAAAAGGATGCGAAATCTTTAGAGAACAAGATGGTTTGGCAATGAGCTCTAGAAACGCAAGATTATCGAAAGAACAGAGAGAAGCTGGGCCTTTTATTTATAGCACATTAAATAAAGTGCAACAGAAATTTGACACGGAAGCTATTACAAAAATTAATGAATGGTTAGAAAATGAATTTAAAAAACAACCTTTATTAACTTTAGAATATTTTACAATTGCTGATGAAAAAACCTTAAAAACGGCAGAAAAAAAAGATATTAACAAGACGTATAGAGCTTTTATTGCTGTTTTTGCAGGAGATATTAGATTGATAGATAACATTGGTTTAAAAAATTAAAAATGTTATTTTTGTGAATTAATTAGTAGAAATCTGTAAATAATAATAATAGATTAAGGTTTTTAAAAAACGTGTAGTTTCTTGTATTAAAAAAACTTGATTTACTGCTACTAGCAAAGTTGCAAAAAGTGGCATTTTAATTATCTATATATTTATGGAATTAGGAAAAAGAATAAATTTAAACGCTTGTTAGTTTTTACTAACAGAAAAGAAAACACACGCTTATAATTTGGATATTAAAAAGGTTTTAAAAATTGTTTTACCGCTTGCATTAGGTAGTTTTCTAGTTTGGTATTCTTTGTCTGATATTTCACTAGAAATCTTAGGGAACTATTTCAAAGAAGCAAATTATAGCTTTATTCTTCTGGGACTTTTCTTTGGAATTTTAAGTCATTTATCTAGAGCATACAGATGGAAGTTTATGTTAGAGCCATTGGGCTTTAAACCAAAATTTATAAACAGTGTTTTAGCAGTTTTAGTAGGGTATTTAGTAAACTTAGCGATACCAAGAGCAGGAGAAATTTCGAGAGCCACGGTAATGACCAACTATGAGAAAATTCCTTTTGAAAAAGCATTTGGAACTATTGTAGCAGAGCGTATTGCAGATTTAATAATGATGCTTTCTATTATTGCCTTTACATTATTTGTTCAGTTTGATTTTATTTATGACCTACTTAGCAAAAACTTCAATCCATTAAAAATTGGCATTGGTTTGGTTGTTTTAATTGTCGGATTTTACATTTTTACCTCTTTTGTAAAGAAAGCAACGTCTGGTTTTCTATTAAAAATTAAAACGTTTATCTCTGGTTTAATTGAAGGTGTAACCAGTATTTTTAAAATGAAAAACAAATGGGCATTTATTTTTCACACAGTATTTATTTGGGCAATGTACGTTGCTATGTTTTGGGCAACAATACCGGCAATTGAAGGTCTAAACCTCCCTTTTGGAGGTATTCTAATTGGTTTTATAGCTGGTGGATTTTCAATTGCGGCAACAAATGGCGGCATTGGCTTGTACCCAATTGCGGTTGCTGGTGCCTTAGCATTATTTAATGTTCCTACAGAAACTGCAACCGCTTTTGGTTGGATTATGTGGACTGCACAAACCGCAATGATTGTTGTCTTTGGTGGTTTGGCATTTTTATTGCTTCCAATTTATAATAAGAACACATAAATTTTTAGCGTAAATTCGTATTTTAAAAATTAGAAATGGCCAAAACCAAAACAACTTTTTTTTGTCAGAATTGTGGAACCCAACACGCAAAATGGGTGGGACAATGTGGTGCTTGTAAGGAGTGGAATACTATTGTTGAAGAAATAATTCAGAAAGAAGAAAAACGTGTTTGGAAACAATCTACAACTGCAAAACAAACGGTAAACAAGCCCTTAAAAATTGCTGATATTCAGTTAAACCCTGAAGAAAGGGTAGTTACTAACAACAATGAATTAGACACGGTTTTAGGTGGCGGACTGGTAAAAGGCTCTGTAACACTTTTAGGAGGAGAACCTGGTATTGGTAAATCGACTTTATTATTACAAGTAGCCTTAAATATTAGCCAAAAAGTATTGTATGTTTCAGGAGAAGAGAGTCAGTCTCAAATAAAAATGAGAGCAGATAGGTTAGAAGCAAATAATTCTAACTGTCTAATTCTTACAGAAACAAATACACAACAAATTTTCAAGAACATAGAAGAAACAGCACCAGAGGTTTTGGTAATAGATTCTATACAAACGTTGCATACCAATAACATAGAGGCCTCTCCTGGGAGTATTTCCCAAATTAGAGAAACTGCTGCAGAGTTAATAAAATTTGCCAAAGAAACAGCTACACCGGTTTTATTAATTGGCCATATCAACAAAGACGGAAACATTGCTGGACCAAAAATTTTAGAGCACATGGTAGATGTTGTTTTACAATTTGAAGGTGATAGGAATCATACCTATAGAATTTTACGTTCTCAAAAAAATAGGTTTGGTTCTACTTCTGAATTGGGTATTTATGAAATGCTTTCAACCGGATTAAGAGAAATTTCAAATCCGTCTGAAATACTAATTTCTAAAAAAGATAATGATTTAAGCGGAACTGCAATTGCATCTACACTAGAAGGCATTAGACCTCTAATGATAGAAATACAAGCATTGGTATCTACTGCAGTTTATGGAACACCTCAGCGTTCTACAACCGGTTATAATTTAAAACGTCTAAACATGATTTTAGCCGTTCTAGAAAAACGTGCAGGTTTTAAACTAGGTGCTAAAGATGTATTTTTAAATATCACTGGAGGCATCAATGTGGACGATCCCGCAATAGATTTAGCTGTCGTAGCAGCTATTTTATCATCTAATCAAGACATTGCTATTAATCCAAATGTATGTTTTGCTGCCGAAGTGGGTTTGGCGGGAGAAATTAGACCCGTTTCTAAAATAGATCAACGAATTTTAGAAGCAGAAAAACTAGGTTATAAAACCCTAGTAGCTTCAAAATACAACAAAATTACCTCTAAAAACCACGGAATAAAATTAGTTTTAGTTGGTAAAATTGAAGAAGCTTTTGCCACCTTGTTTGCTTAATAGTTAGCAAAATTATTGACTTAAAAAACCGAACAAAAAATATAAAACTTAAAAAACCGAACAAAAATGTTCGGTTTTTTAAGTTTTATAAATCGCACTTCGCTGGGCGTAGTGGTAAATTTTAAAAATTTTATTTCTTATTCACAACTTTAATATACTTGTCTAAAGCCATCGTCATAGAAGGTGTTTCCGGAGAAGGTGCTTCTATATCGCAATTTAAACCAGCCTTCGCTACTGCGTTTACAGTAGAGTTACCGAACGCGGCAATTCTTGTGCTGTTTTGTTTAAAATCTGGAAAGTTCTGAAATAAAGATTCTATACCAGAAGGACTAAAGAATACTAAAACATCATAAACAACATTCTCTAAATCGGACAAGTCGCTTACTACTGTTCTGTATAGATCTATACGCGTCCATTGAACACCTAACTTATCTAATTCTTCAGGAACTAAAGGTTTTAATTTGTCAGAAGAAGGCAATAAGAAATTCTCTGTTTTATGCTTTTTAATTAGCTTTGTTAAATCAAGAAAAGTTCTGCTACCTACATAAATTTTACGCTTTCTATAAACCACATATTTCTGCAAATAATAAGCTACAGCCTCAGATTGACAAAAATACTTCATGTCATCTGGCACTTTAAATCGCATTTCTTCAGCAATTTTAAAGAAGTAATCTACTGCATTTCTGCTAGTTAAAATAATGGCGGTAAAGTCTTTAAAATCAACTTTATTATTTCTAATTTCCTTTATAGAAATACCTTCAACATGAATAAAAGATCTAAAATCTATCTTTACTTTTTGTTTATCAGACAAATCAAAATATGGAGAAGTTTCTGTTTTTGGAGGGGGTTGCGATACTAAAATAGTTTTCACTTTCATACGCTTTCATTTTCGTTTTTTAG
>JBLHGY010000001.1:0-74873 GCA_047616665.1 Polaribacter sp. | reverse complement strand
ACTTATAAAAATTTTTATAATGGAGGTGGTGTAGCTTTAGGAGATATAAATAATGATGGTTTATTAGATATTTATTTTAGTGGAAATCTAGTAAATAATCAATTATATCTTAACAAAGGAAATTTTCTATTTGAAAATATTACAGAAAAAGCAAACTTAGAGTGCAAAGGTAGTTGGTCTTCAGGAGTTACTTTTGTAGACATAAATTACGATGGTTTTTTAGATATATACGTTTGTCAAGCTGGACCACCAAAAGAAAAGAACAGACACAACCAACTTTTTATAAATAATGGTGATGAAACTTTTACAGAAGAATCTAAAAAATATGGTTTAGACATTACTGGTCTTGGAGTACAGGCCAACTTTTTTGATTATGATAAAGATGGTGATTTAGATTGCTACTTATTAAACAACTCTATACGGTCTGTTGGAAATTATGATTTCATAAAAGATCAAAGAGACACTGCAACGCCGCAAGGAAATAAACTATTAAGAAATGATAATAATGTTTTTGTAGATGTTACTGCGGACAGCGGTATTTATTCTAGTGCTATAGGTTTTGGTCTCGGCATTACAGTAAGTGATTATAATAATGATACTTGGCCGGATATTTTTATTTCTAATGATTTCTTTGAAAGAGATTATTTATACGTGAATCAAAAAAACGGAAAATTCAAAGAAGACTTAACAAATCAATTTGAATCTATTTCTATGGGGTCTATGGGTGCAGATGCAGCCGATTTAGATAACAATGGTTTTACCGATATTATGGTTACAGAAATGTTGCCAAAAACAATTGAAAGACAGCGTACAAAAACCATCTTTGAAAACTGGAATAAATACGATATGAGTGTTAAAAATGAATATCATTACCAATTTTCTAGGAATGCACTTCATAAAAATATAGGTAATAATACCTTTTTAGAAGTCAGCAGGTTTTCAAATGTACACGCCTCGGAATGGAGCTGGTCTACACTGCTATTTGATGCAGATAACGATGGACTAAAAGATATTTTTATTAGTAACGGAATTTATAAAGACTTATTAGATAGAGATTATCTAAATTATATGGCAAATACTGAAAAAATTAAAGAGATGATGCAAACGGATGAGGAAGTCATGAAGAAACTCATAAATAAAATGCCTTCTAAAGCCGTATCGAATGTAATTTATAAAAACAATGGCCATTTTAGTTTTACAGAAGAAACTAAAAATTGGGGATTACAGCAACCTAGCTTTAGTAATGGTTCCGCATATGGTGATTTAGATAATGATGGTGATTTAGATTTAGTGATAAATAATGTAAATATGCCTGCATTTATCTATGATAACACCCTAGACACATTAAATTGTAAAAGCATAACTCTTCAATTAAAAGGAGATTTAAAAAACACGCATGCTGTTGGTGCAAAAGCAAAAATATTTTACAATAAAACAGAATATAGTCTTCAAGAAAATTTTCCTTCAAGAGGTTTTCAAAGTGCTGTTTCTCCTAATTTGGTTTTTGGTTTAGGTAACTGCAAACAAATAGACAGCTTGCAAATTACTTGGCCAAACGGTTTTAAAAACATTATTAAAAATTTACCAACAAATAAAAGATACACTTTTAAACAACCTGAAAAAGACTTAAAAAATATACCATTAAAACAAAAAACATCTTTTAATTCTTTAAAACTCGTTACTAATCTTTTACAACATAAACACAAAGAAAATAAAACAGTAGATTTCAATAGAGAACAATTATTACCTGAAATGTATAATAATGAAGGGCCTAACATAACCAGTGCAGATATTAATAGTGATGGAAATCCTGATTTTTATATTGGCGGGGCTAAAGGGCAATCAGGTGTATTATATGTTTCTCAAAAAGACAAACGCTATAAGAAAATAATCAAACCTTTTAATATTAACTATGCTTCTGAAGATACAGATGCTGTTTTTTTTGATAGTGATGGCGATGGCGATTTAGATTTATATGTATGCAGTGGCGGAAAATCTTTCTCTAAATATGATTTTTCTTTAAACGATAGATTATATATTAATAACGGAAACGAAAATTTTACCCTCTCTAAAACACCGTTGCCTTTTACAAATCCAATTAGCTCTGCAACAGTTTCATTTAACGACTTTGATAATGACGGTGATCATGATCTTTTTATAGGAGAACGCTTTAAGGTAGATACGTACGGCATTCCTGCAGATGGTTATTTGTTAGAAAACAAGGGTAATAATAAGTTTATAACTTCAAATCAAAAGGCATTAAAAAACATTGGTTTAATTACAGAGGCTGCTTGGGAAGATTTAAATAATGATGGTATTAAAGAATTAATTGTGGCAGGCGAATGGATGCCCATTTCAATATTTACAAATACCAATGGGCAATTAATTAATACAACAAAAGAATATAATTTAAATAATTCTTCTGGCTTTTGGAAAACCTTTAAAATAAGAGACATAGATGCAGATGGAGATCTAGATATTATTGCGGGAAATAAAGGAGAGAACACCTTTTTTAAAGATGAAATAAGCATGTTTATTTCCGATTTCGATAATAATGGTAGTTTCGAACAAATTATCTGCTACAAAAAAGGCAATAAATATTACCCTATTTTAGATAGAGATGAGTTAGTTGGACAAATAGCAAGCTTAAAACAAAAGTTGCTTTTTTATAAAGATTATGCCAACGCCACCATGAGTAGCATTTTTTCTAAGGAGCAGCTTCAAAATGCTATAAAACTAGATATTAATACAGTTCAAACAACTCTGTTTATAAATAATAAAAGCATATTTACAGCAAGCGCATTGCCTAATGAAATTCAATACTCAAATATAGAAGCGATTGAAACTTCCGATATTAATAATGATGGAATTTTAGATATCTTCTTTGGCGGAAATCAATATTTAATTAAACCTCAATTCGGAAGACAAGATGCCTCCAAAGGCTGGTTACTGTATGGTAATAAAAACAAGTATAAAAAAGTAGTTTCTTTAAAAATAAAAGGTCAAATTAGAGATTTTAACATTGGTGAAATCGATGGTAAAAAATATCTATTCACTAGTATAAATAATGATAATTTACAAGTTCATGAAATTCAATAAATTTAAAATAATAATATTAATTTTTTCAATTGTTCTCCTAACGTCTTGTCAGTCTGAATACACAAAGCTTGTTAATAAAGAATTAGCAAGCGGAGTAAAAAACGATACTATCCTATTTGATTTAAGTTTTGGAAACACCAAAAAAGAATTCTATGAAATTTGCTGGGAATTAAACAAAAATGGTATCGCAACACATGGTGAAAACAATAATTATGTAAAAACAATTTTAGGTTTAAAGGATACTTTAAATAAGATAAAAAAAATAAAATTAATGTTCTATGCTCGATTCAGCGAAAAAGATATTATTCGAGGAATAGACATGAAGTTTACCTATACTGCATGGGCTCCATGGAATAAAGAGTTAACAGCAGAGAAGCTATTGCCCTCAGTTAAAGACACCTTGTTAAAATGGTATCCTGGAAATTCGTTTTTAAAACTAAAACAAGGAACTCTTGTGAAAATAGATGGTAATAGACAAATACAATTAAAGATAGCGACAGACAAAGAAGTTTCTGTGCTAATTGAAGATTTATCTTACAAATACAAACTATTGGTAGATTAATTATATGAAAAAAATATATTCACTTTTATTATTTAGTTTTTTAGTTTCATGTAATGAAGCTGTAAATAATGAACCTCAATTTGAGTTATTAACTGCAAAAACAACAGGTATTAACTTTAATAATGATTTGATATCTACAGATGTTTTTAATGTATATAAATATCGAAATTTTTATAATGGTGGCGGTGTTGCTATTGGCGATATAAACAACGATGGTTTACAAGATATCTATCTAACATCTAACCTTAATGAAAATAAACTATACCTAAACAAAGGTGATTTCACTTTTACAGATATTACAATCACTGCCAATGTTGGCGGTTCTAAAGCATGGTCTACGGGTGTTTCTATGGTAGACATTAATGCAGACGGCTTCTTAGATATATATGTATGTAATTCTGGTGATGTTGAGGGAGATAATAAACAAAATGAACTATTTATTAATAATACCGATGGAACCTTTACAGAAAAAGCTGTAGAATATGGTTTGGCAGATCTTGGTTATTCCACACATGCTTCTTTCTTTGATTATGATAAAGATGGTGATTTAGATGTTTACTTATTAAACAATTCTTACCAAGCAATTGGTAGTTTTAATCTTACAAAAAATGAACGACCAAAACGTGATATTTTAGGTGGTGATAAATTATTTCAAAATCAAGGTAACTATTTTGTAGATGTTAGTGAAAAAGCAGGTATTTACGGAAGTATTATTGGCTTTGGTTTAGGTATTACCGTAAGTGACGTGAATAACGATGGTTGGGAAGACATGTATATTTCTAACGATTTTTTTGAAAGGGATTATTTATACATCAACCAAAAAAATGGAACCTTTAAGGAACAACTAACGGCATCTTTAAATTCTATTAGTGGTGCTTCTATGGGAGCAGATGCTGCTGATATTAATAACGATGGTTACAACGATATATTTGTAACTGAAATGCTACCTAAAGAGTATGCAAGGTTAAAGACAGTAACTACTTTTGAAGACTGGAACAAATACCAATACAATGTAAAAAACGACTATTACCATCAATTTACAAGAAACATGTTACAGGTAAATAACCAAGATACATCCTTTAGTGAAGTAGGGCGGTTTAGCGGTGTTGAAGCTTCCGATTGGAGCTGGGGGGCGTTACTTTTTGACATGAATAACGATGGCTTAAAAGACTTATTTATAGCCAACGGAATTTATAAAGATTTAACCAATCAAGATTATTTACGATATGTTTCTAATGAAGAGGTAATGCAATCACTAGTAATGGATAACAAAGTAGATTTTAAAAAACTAATTGATATCATTCCTTCAAACAAAGTAAAAAATCACGCATACATAAATAAAGGAAATTTAACATTTAATAGAGAAAATAACGGATTGAATACAGAAGGTTTTTCTAATGGAGCTGCATATGGAGATTTAGATAACGATGGAGATTTAGACTTAATTGTAAATAATGTAAACATGCCTTTATTTGTTTATAAAAATAATCTAGATAAGACAGCTACTAAGTATTTAAAGGTAATTTTAAAAGGAGATGGTTTAAATACAAATGCTATTGGTTCTAAAATAACATTAACCTCTAAAACAGCTACTTATTCTTTAGAACAACAGCCAGCTAGAGGTTTTCAATCCTCTATGGACAATAGGCCTAATTTTGGTTTTAAGGAACTAGATAGCTTAAATTTGACAATCAATTGGCCTTCAGGAAAAATAACGAAACTACAAAATATAGCAGCAAATAAAACACTTACTTTATATGAAAAAGATGCCCAACAAGTTAAAGTAAAAGAACAAGTTGTTACTCCAGAAATCTTCTCTAAAAACAATAATACAATTAAGTTTACTCACAAAGAAAATAATTATATCGATTTTAATGTAGAGCGATTATTGCCTTTTATGAGAAGTGCAGAAGGTCCAAAAATGGCAGTAGCAGATGTAAATAATGATGGGACAGAAGACCTGTTTATTGGCGGTTCTAAAAATAATATAGCGTCACTATTTATTCAAAAAAATAGTGCTTTTATAAAAAAAGAGACAAGCGATTTTAATAATCAAAGGGCTACAGAGGACGCAGAGAGTGTTTTCTTTGATGCAGATAATGACGGCGATTTAGATTTATATGTCTGCAGTGGTGGTGTAGAAACTTCTAAATATTCTGCCAATTACTTAGATAAATTGTACTTAAATGACGGTACAGGAAACTTTACATTGTCTAATCAGAAACTACCAACAACCGTACAATATCATAGCAGTAGTTCTGTAGTAGTTGCAGACACAGATAATGACGACGATTTAGATATTTTTGTGGGAGAACGAACCATACCAAATTCTTATGGAATGCCCGGTTCTGGTTTTTTATTAATTAATGATGGTAAAGGAAAATTCACAGAACAGTCTACTAATTTAGCACCTGAATTTAAAAATTTAGGAATGATTACCGACGCTCTTTTTATAGACATTACAAAAAATGGCTACAAAGATTTAGTAGTTGTTGGAGATTTTATGGGTGTGGCAGTTTTCGAAAATCAGCAAGGAAAGTTTAAGAGAACTGAAAAAAATATGCTTTCAAACCTAAAAGGATGGTGGAATACGATAGAAAAAAGCGACTTAGACAATGATGGAGACTTCGATTTAATTCTTGGAAATCATGGTTTAAATAGCAGGTTTAAAGCAACTCCTGAAAATCCAATTAAATTATATGTGAATGATTTTGATAAAAACGGATTCTTAGATCCAATTTTATCATTTATAGACAAAAATGAAAAAGAATATCCGTATGCATTGCGCCACAATTTAGTAGATCAATTAAAATATTTAAGTAAGAAATTTCCAGATTACGAGTCTTTTAAAACAGCAACCATTCAAGATATTTTCACACCAGAACAATTGCAGGAAAGTAGCATTTTAGAAGCCAACACCTTGTCTTCCGTAATCCTTTTCAACGAAGGTGCTTTTAACTTTACCGTACAAAAGCTACCTTTAGAAACTCAATTTTCTCCCATTTACGCAATTGCAGCATCAGATTTTGATAATGATGGCGACCAAGACATTCTTTTAGGAGGAAACCTAGACGGTGTAAAACCAGAGTTTGGTAGGTACGATGCCTCTTTCGGAAATTACCTGGAAAATACAGGAAACCGTGTTTTTAAATTTCACCAAAAAGGAAAAGGTCTGAAAGTTAATGGCCAAATTAGAGATTTAAAAGTATTGAAAAATAAAGTTTTTATCACAAAAAATAATGATTCATTAGAAGTTTACAATTATGATTAAAAGGTTCGTATTATTTTCTTTGATTATTATAGGATGTTCTAAAGAACAAACTAAAAATCAACCTGCAGAAAAAATGCTGTTTAATGACGTAGATAATACTATTTCTGGTCTCAATTTCTCAAACGACTTAAACGAGAAAGGAAATTTAAATATTATTGAATATTTATATTATTACAATGGTGGTGGCGTGGCGTTGGGCGACATTAATAACGATGGATTGGATGATATCTATTTAACTGCCAACCAAAAACCGGATAAATTATATCTTAATGAAGGAAATTTAAAGTTTAAGGATATTTCATTAACAGGTAAAATAAATCAAGACAGCACCTGGTCTACAGGTGTTACCATGGTAGATATTAATAATGATGGTTTTTTAGATATTTATGTTTGTAAAGTTGGTAATTATAAAGGTTTAAAAGCAAAAAATGAACTTTACATAAATAACGGAGATAATACTTTTAAAGAAAAAGCCAAAGCATACGGCTTAGACTTTTCTGGTTTTTCTACACAAGCATCCTTTTTTGATTATGACCAGGATGGTGATATGGATATGTATTTATTAAACCACTCTGTACACTCTACTTATTCTTATGGAAATACAAAATTAAGAACAAAACCAAATGCTTTGGCTGGCGATGTATTATATGAAAACACATTAGAAAAAGGGGGAATAAAATTTATTGATGTTACAAAAAAAGCAGGTATTTACAATAGTGCATTAGGGTACGGACTAGCAATTGCAACATCAGATATAAATAATGATGGATTAATAGACATCTATATTGGTAACGACTTTCATGAGAATGATTATTTATACATTAATAATGGGAATAAAACATTTACAGAGTCTAGTGCCAAATATTTTAACCATACCTCAAGATTTACAATGGGTGTTGATATTGCAGATATTAATAATAATACAAAATTAGACCTCATCACCTTAGATATGATGCCGTATAAAGCAGAAGTATTTTTAAAATCTGGTGGAGAAGATTCTGATAAGATTAACGAAATTAAAAAAACCTTTGGCTTTCAACAACAATATGCAAGAAATCATTTACAACTAAATAAAGGAACTTATTTTACAGATGTTGCTTTGTTAACAGAAACATATGCTACCGATTGGAGCTGGTCTCCTTTACTCTTGGATTATAATAATGACGGTTTTAATGATCTATATGTTACCAACGGAATTTACAAAAGACCGAATGATTTAGATTATATCAATTATATAAGTAATGTAGATTTTGCTAAATATGAATCTAGTAGGCAAGATACTCTAGAACAAAAGTTAATTGAAACAATGCCAACGGTTCAGTTAGAAAATGTATTATTTCAAAATAATGGAAATTTAGATTTTGTAAAAACGAGTATTAATAACAAACATAAAACTACCTATTCAAACGGAGCGGCATATTCAGATTTAGACAATGATGGCGATTTAGATATTGTAGTGAATAACCTAAACGAAAAAGCAACGCTTCTAGAAAACAAAACAACAGATAGTAAATACATTACTATACGTCTATTAGAAAAAAACAAAAGCATAAATACAAACGGTGCAAAAGTATATCTCTATACAAAAAATAAATGTTTTTATAAAGAACAAACAACCGTTAGGGGATTTTTATCAAGCTCTTCAAGGAAAATACACTTTGGCTTAGGAATAATTTCTAAAGTAGATTCTATAAAAGTAATCTGGAATGACGGCACAAAAAGCGTTCAAAAAGAAATAGCAACCAATCAAGAAATTACAATTCAAAAAGGTAAAACCACAATACACCCCTACAAAGAAACACCTGTTATAGCGCATCAAAAATTTGACTATCAACACAAAGAAAATACCTTTTTAGATTACGAAAGAGAGGCATTAATGCCAGAGAAACTATCTTCAGAAGGCCCATCAATAGTGCAAGCAGATTTTAACGCAGATGGCTTAAAAGATTTATTTATTGGTGGTGGTCGAGGTCAAGAACCTGTATTATATTTACAAACGAAAATAGGAAAATATAGACTTAAAAACACTACAATTTTTAAACAAGATAGCATGTACGAAGATGCAGATGCAATTGCTTTTGACATTGATGCAGATGGTGATTTAGATATCTATGCGTTAAGCGGTGGAAATGACTACAAGGAAGGGGAACCAATGCTGGAAGACAGGGTTTATATAAATGATGGAGTAGGTAATTTTACAAAATTAAACGCAAAATTATTAGCAACAAATGGAGGCTCTGTTTCTTCCTTTGATTTTAATAAAGATGGATATCAAGATTTGTTTATTGGTAATAGATCAATTCCTGGCGCTTATGGCTTAACACCGTTTAGTTTTATTCTCAAAAATACAGGAGATAATAACTTTCAGGTAGTGCAAAAAAGGCGTTTTGGTATGATTACAGATAGTAAATGGGCCGATTTAGATAATGATGGTTTTGCAGAATTGATACTCGCAGGAGATTGGATGCCAATTCGTATTTTTTCGTATACCAAAGAAGGCAAGTTTGAAAACAAAACAAAAGAGTTTGGATTGGACAAGAGCAACGGTATGTGGAATGTAATTAAAATTGCAGATCTAAATAAAGATGGATTTTTAGACATTATTGGAGGTAATACTGGAGAAAATTTTAAATGGAAGGCCTCCGAAAAAAAACCCGTAAAAATGTATCTAGATGATTTCGATAACAGTACACAGCTAAATCAGATTATTTTTTACGATTATTTTGGAACGGATGTCACTTTTGCTTCTAAAGATAAATTAACACAGCAAATGCCAATATTAAAAAAGAAATTTACAAGTTATAATGCTTTTTCAAAGGTAAATGCTATTACCGATTTATTTGACAAGGATGAACAAGAAATTTTAGAAACTAAATATATTTACGAATTAAGATCTATGTTTTATCTAAATGATGGCAACAATCATTTTGCAGGAGAAGCCCTTCCTAAAAAAGCTCAAATAAGTACTATTGAAGATTTTTACATCGATAACGATGAAATTATATATACTGGTAATTACAACGATTTTGTAACTGAATTAGGAAATTTAGACGGGAATCCGGGTGGAATATTACGTTTTTCCAACAATACAATTCAAGAACAAAAAAGTTTACAATTGCCTAAAGAGTTTAGTGGAAGAAAAATTGTAAAACTATCTAAAAACAACTACTTAGTCCTTTCTAATAACGGAAGTTCTTATATTATTGACACACAAAAATTAGACAAATAAAAGATGAAAATTCATAAAACCATAAGGTATCAACAAATTTTTTATGTATTTATATGCATTGTATTTTCAGGTTGTAAAACATCAGCACCTATAGAGATAACTCCTGAAAATTACCACGCTTCTGTAGATAAAGTTACAGAAATAATGATTCATGATATTTTTTCTCCCCCTGTAGCAAGCCGAGTTTTTGCATATCCAAATATTGCAGCCTATGAAATATTAGTGCAAAAAGATTCAGTATACAAAACTTTGTCATCTACCTTAAACGGACTTTCTCCCATTCCTAAGGTTAAAAAAGAAGTTAACGTAAACCTCAACTTAGCAGCAATCATTGCACACTTAGAAATAAGCAAGAAATTAATTTTTTCTGAAAACAAATTTGAAGTCCTACAAGATAGTTTATACACGCACTGGCAGCATATAAATAAAACTGAATTTGAGCACTCTAAAAAATATGCACTTACTGTTGTAAAACATATTAAAAAATGGATGGATGCCGATAATTACAATCAAACGAGAACAATGCCAAAGTACACTGTCGATACGGATGATGATTCGAGATGGCAACCAACACCTCCTGCATACATGGATGCAATAGAACCTCATTGGAATAAAATTAGACCATTTTTATTAACGGCTGCAGACCAATTTAAACCAATAACGCATCCTAAATTTTCATTAGAAAAAGATTCAAAATTTTATAAAGAATTAATAGAAGTATATAATATCAGTCAAGAAATTACTAAAAAAGGAGATGCTTCAGAAGAAATAGCCATTGCTCAATTTTGGGATTGCAATCCTTATGTATCTGTTACCAGAGGGCATTTTATGTTTGCAACTAAAAAAATTACACCTGGTGCACATTGGATTGGAATTGTTAAAATTGCTGCAAAGAAAACGAATGCCAATTTCATGGAAACTGTAAATGCCTATACCAAAACATCTTTAGCTATTGCAGATGGTTTTATAAGTTGTTGGGATGAGAAATATAGAAGTAATTTAATTCGTCCAGAAACGCTTATCAATCAGCACATAGATGCAGATTGGCAACCTATTTTACAAACACCTCCTTTTCCTGAATATACTAGCGGACACTCTGTTATTTCTGGTGCTGCATCTGTAGTATTAACATCTATTTTTGGAAAGGAATTTGCTTTTGACGACACCACTGAACTTCAGTTTGGATTACCTATTAGAAGTTATACTTCTTTTTACGATGCTTCTAGCGAAGCTGCATTGAGCAGAATGTATGGTGGTATTCACTACAGAGCAGCCGTGGATATTGGTTTAAGTCAAGGAAAAGAACTGGGTGCATTTGTTTTATCACAGTTAAATAAATAAGCTTTATTTCTCGTGAGTAATAATAAAATAAATATAGTAGATAGAAACTGGTGGAAAGAAGCCATCATCTATCAAATTTATCCAAGAAGTTTTAAAGACACTTCTAATAATGGAATTGGAGATATTAAAGGAGTTATAGAAAAACTAGATTACATTGAAGGTTTAGGTGTTACGATGGTTTGGCTAAACCCTATTTATGAATCTCCAAATGATGATAATGGTTATGATATTAGTAACTATCGTGCCATTATGAAAGAGTTCGGTACTATGGATGATTTTGATGAACTGCTTCAAGGATTGCATAAGAGAAACATAAAGTTTGTAATGGATGTGGTCGTAAATCACAGTAGTGATGAGCATGACTGGTTTCAGCAATCTAGAAGTTCTAGAACCAATCCTTACAGAGACTATTACCATTGGTGGCCAGCAGAAAAGGGAAAACCTAATTACAGGTGGAGTTTCTTTGATGAAAAAAGTGAAGCATGGAAATATGACGCACAAACAGATGCATATTATCTGCATTATTTCTCTCAAAAACAACCCGATTTAAATTGGGAGAATCCGAAAGTGCGCCAAGAAGTATACGATATTATGAAGTTTTGGGCAGACAAGGGTGTAGACGGATTTCGTTTAGATGCTTTTCAGTTTGTAAGCAAAGACATTGCGTTTCCTCCATTACCAAAAGGGTACGAAGAAAACGTGCCAAGTGTTATAAATCATCACGGAATGGGACCTCATTTACACACCTATTTAAAGGAAATGAATGAGGAAGTATTGAGTAAATACGACGTTTTTGCAGTTTCTGAAGGTGTTGGTAGCTCTTTAGAAGATGCACACGATATTGTAGATGAAGATAGAAATGAATTGCAAATGGCCTATCATTTTGAAAGTACAGACTTGGTAAGTTCTATAGAGAAGTGCACACTAGCAGACATAAAAGAATGTTTTACAAAATGGGACACTTCTTTTGACAAAAAAGGCTGGCTATCTATTTATTTATCCAATCACGATCAAGCCAGAATGGTCAATCGTTTTGGAAACGCCAAACCAGCATTTAAAGAAGTTTCAGCTAAAATGTTGAACACCTTTATTTTAAGCATGAAAGGTACCCCTTACACCTATTATGGTGATGAGTTGGGTATGACAAATAATGGCTTTACAAAAATTGAAGAATACCAAGATATTGCTACCGTTAACGGTTATAAAAGCATAGAAGCAAAAGGTGGAGATTTAAATTTATATTTAAAAACAATGAACCTATTATCTAGAGATAATGGCAGAACACCAATGCAATGGGACGCTTCAGAAAACTCAGGGTTCTCTATAAAAAGACCTTGGTTACCTGTAAATAAAAATTATAAAACAGTAAACGTTGCAAACCAAGAAAAAGACATAAATTCTGTTCTAAATCATTTTAAGAAAATGGTGTTAATAAGAAAAGAAAACTTGGTTTTGGTGTATGGAAAATATACCCTTATACAAAAAGAACATCTTACCATTTATGCGTATACGCGTGTTTTAGACGAAGAGAAAATGTTAGTATTGCTAAATTTTTCTGAAGAAAAATCGAGTATTAGTATTCCATATTTAAGTAAAAACCCAAAAGTTTTAATAAATAATTACAACCGTTTAACAATCACAAAAAATAGTATAGAACTAGCACCTTATCAAGCAGTAATTATAAAACTATAAAATAAAACCATTATGAAAATAAAAAAACCCAGCCTCTCCTTTTGGCAGATTTTTAATATGAATGTTGGTTTTTTAGGAATCCAATATAGTTTCGGGTTGCAACAAACAGCCATAAATCCAATCTTTTTATATTTAGGAGCACCTGAAGATATGCTGCCAATTTTAAATATTGCGGGTCCTGTTACTGGTTTACTCGTACAGCCAATTATTGGTGCTATGTCAGACAAGACATGGTCTAATAAATGGGGAAGAAGGAAACCTTATTTTTTAATTGGAGCCTTACTTGGTAGTTTATGTTTGTTCGCATTTCCTTACAGTCCGGTTTTATGGTTTGCTGTAGGTTTATTATGGATCTTAGATGCTGGAAATAACATGGCAATGGAACCTTACAGAGCCTTTGTGGGCGATAAACTACCAGAAAAACAACTTAGTCTTGGTTTTCAAATGCAGAGTCTTTTTGTAGGTGCAGGTATTTTATTAGCAAATGGTTCTATCGTACTTTTTCAATATTGGTTTGGAGGAGATGCTACAGAAGAAGCAGGTGTTATCCCACAGTGGCTGTATTATTCTTTCTTTATTGGTGCTTTTTTATCTTTAGTAACCATTTTATGGTCAGTTATAAAAACACCTGAAATTCCACCATCTGTCGAAGAATTAAAAGAAATTAATACGATTAAAGCTTTACCAATTAGTAAAAAAATGGCCAAACCTTTTTCAGAAATAACAGCAGCTATAAAAGACATGCCAAAATTTATGAGGAAAATAGGGGCTGTCTATTTATTTCAATGGTATGCCTTATTCATTTATTGGCAATTTACCACGCCCTTATTTAAATTAACAATGGGATATTCAACTTCCGAAGCAGCATCACAAGCAGCAAAAATGAGCTTAACGTATAATATTGTAACAATGGTTGTTGCACTTGCTTTAGTGCCATTAACCTTAAAATTTGGCGGTAAAAAGATTTATGCCATAAGTTTAGTTGGTACAGCAATTTCATTATTCTGTATTCCTTATATTTCAGATCCTCTTCTTGTTTTATTACCAATGATACTATTCGGCATCGGTTGGGCTGCAATGATGGGAATACCTTACACCATGGTTTCAAAAATTGTACCTCAAAACAGACGGGGCGTTTATATGGGTATTTTAAACATGATGATTGTAATACCAATGTTTATTCAAACCCTTACTTTTGGGCCAATATATAAATATATTTTAGGTAGTGATGCCATAAATGCCATCCTTTTTGCAGGTGCCTTTTTTGCAATTTCTGCATTTTTAGCCATGCGATTGAATGAAACTGCAAAGAACAAGTAATTTTAACTCATACTTTTTACTATGAAAAATATCGGCATCAAAATAGCACTTTTCTTAAATTACTTTGTTTTTGCATTTCTATTGAATAGTGTAGGAACTGTCATATTGCAAGTGCAACGTAGCATGGATGTTTCTAAAGGTAGCGCAAGTGTTTTAGAAGGGTTTAAAGATATTCCAATTGCCATTGCTTCTTTTATTTTAGCTTCCTTTTTACCTAAGATAGGATTGAAAAAATCGATGCTATTGGGCTTGGCATTGGTCTCTGTTTTTTGTTTTATAACTCCTTTCACAAACGGATTCTGGTATTTTAAAATCCTATTTTTAGTCATTGGAGTTTCTTTTGCACTAATTAAAATTGCAGTATTTGCTACCATTGGTTTAATTACAAACAATCAAAAAGAACACGGTAGTTTTATGGGGATTTTAGAAGGCGTTTTTATGGGTGGTATTTTGTTAGGAAATATTGTTTTTAGTCTTTTTATAGACGATGCTAATCCGAAATCTTCCAACTGGTTAAATATTTATTGGTTTATGGGCGGTGTTGCACTCTTGGCTTTTATGGTGCTTTTTGTGTCAAAACTAGACGAATCACAGGCAACTATAGAAAAGCGTAAGTTCTCCGAAGACTTTAAAGAGATGCTGTTATTAATTGTTAAACCATTGACACTCATTTTTATCATCAGTATTTTTCTATATGTGTTGATAGAACAAAGTTTCCAAACTTGGTTTCCAACTTTTTACACAGATATTATAAACGCGCCCGCAAGTATGGCAGTACAGGCAGGAGCTGTTTTAGGTGGCGCATTTATGATTGGTCGTTTTTTAGGTGGCTTTATTTTAAATAAAGTAAAATGGATTTACCTACTAAGTTTTTGTTTAGTAACCTCAGCAATTTTAATAGTACTCGTTTTACCACTCTCCGGAAATTCGAGTACTGAAGGATTAATAACTTGGTCGAATGCACCGGCAGTGGTTTATCTGATGCCTTTGATTGGCTTGTTTTTAGCACCTGTATATCCTACTATAAATTCAACAATTTTATCTTCTTTACCAAAACACATGCATAGTTCTATGGCCGGTTTAATAGTGGTGTTTTCTGCTTTAGGAGGTACTACAGGCTCTATAATTACTGGAAATGTTTTTCAAAAATATGATGGTGCTACCGCCTTTTATTTGTCCTTAATTCCGCTTACCGGAATCCTTATTTCTATTTGGATTCTATATACTATGTCTAAAAAAAATAATATAATTTCAGAATGATTTTCACACTACAAATAAGAGAAACCTTAAAAAACCTTCTCATTCAAGAAGATACAGATGGCGATAAAAAAATTACCATTGAAGATAAGGGCCCAAAAGAGTTTGTAATTAGAGCAACTTCTGGGAAAAACTATCCAATAAAGGGCACGTATTATTTGTCTAATTTATTGCAAGAATTAGTACGAGCAAAAAATAAAGGGTTAGAGGTCTTAGAACTTGACATTGCTAGAATAGAAGAGCTTCCTGTTAACAGAATTTCAAGAAGCATAAAGGATTATTATTGGCAAGGATTAACAAGAACTATGGATGAAAAAGGGATTGAAGCCCTACTTTCCGATACTAAAAACGACAGCTTAACCGACGATGTTTTAAAAATTTATATTCCTTTTGAAGATGTTGTAGCATTAAAATATTATCAGCAACTAGAAAAAAAAATCCCTATAGAAGCCATCCAGTTACCTAAAATAATTACACCAGAATTTGTAAAAAGCATCAATACAAAATCTGGAATTTTAGCGTTGAAATTAATCAATGAAAACGGTAATATACAAGGGATTCCTTTTGTGGTTCCAGGTGGACGTTTTAACGAAATGTACGGTTGGGATAGTTATTTTGAATCTGTAGGTCTAATTATAGATGGTAAAGTAGCTTTGGCAAAAGCCATGGCAGACAATTTTCAATATGAAATTGAAAATTATGGAAAAATTCTAAATGCAAATAGGTCTTACTATTTAACGAGAACACAACCTCCTTTTTATACCTCTTTAATCCGAGAAGTATTTGAAGTAACACAAGATAGAGAGTGGTTAAAAAGTCATTTAAAAACAGCTATCAAGGAATATGAAAGCGTTTGGATGGTGCAGGGAAAGCGCCTCACAAAAAATGGTTTAAACAGGTTTCTTGCAGACGGTCTTGGAGTACCCCCAGAATGTGAAGCTGGACATTTTAACGCTATTTTCTCTCCATTAGCAAAGGAATTAAACATCTCAATTGAACATTATATTGAAGGATATCAAAATGGGAAAATAAAAAACGTCATACTAGATGTTTATTTTCTAAATGACCGATCTGTCCGCGAATCTGGCCATGATACTTCGTATCGAATTGATGGTAATTGTGCTGAATTAAATTTGGTTGATTTAAATGCCTTCTTATACAAATACGAAACAGATTTTGCAGAAATCATCGCTTTAGAATTTGGGGATAATTTTACTTTCAACCATCAAAATTACACAGGTAGCTATTGGTCTCAAAAGTCAGCACAAAGAAAACAACTTGCAGACGCCTATTTGTGGAACGAAGAAAAAGGAATGTATTTCGATTATAACATAAAAACAGCAAGTAACTCTACTTTTGTTTCGGCAACCACCTTAACGCCTTTATGGGCAAAAATGGCATCCAAAAAACAGGCAGAAAAATTAGTGAAAACCGCCCTTCCACTTTTAAAAATGGAAGGAGGTATCGCAGGAAGCACTCAAGAAAGTGCCGGTCAAATATCTACAGAAAGACCACAAAGACAATGGGATTACCCAAATGGTTGGGCACCGCATCAAATGCTAATTTGGAGAGGATTACTGCATTACAAATACAAAAAAGAGGCCCAAGAGCTTATATATAGGTGGTTGTTTATGATTACCAAAAATGCAGTAGATTATAACGGAACCATCCCAGAAAAATATGATGTAATTTCTGCTACACATAAAGTTTTTGCAGAATATGGAAATGTAGGTACAGATTTCGAATATATCACCGATGAAGGTTTTGGTTGGATGAATGCGTCCTACCAATATGGATTAACATTGTTAAATAAGGAATACAAAGAACACTTAAATAAATTAACTACTCCAAATAAACTATTTAAAAATGATTAGAAAAACCACATTTATATTCATGCTTTTTATTGCTTTTACTTCATGTAAAACAGCAGTAAAGGAAACCGTAATTTCAATTCAAGCAGTATCTGAAGAAATGATGGAAACGGCTATTATTTATGAGGCGAATATTCGACAATATTCACCAGAAGGAACGTTTAATGCCTTTACAAAAGACATTGCAGGGCTCAAAAAACTGGGAGTTAAAATTATATGGATAATGCCCATTAATCCTATTTCAAAAGTAAAAAGAAAAGCTACGGATGGTTCTTTTACAAGCGCTATTAAAGGTGAAACAGAACGTAAAAAATATTTAGGTAGTTATTATTCCGTATCTGATTACAAGGCAATTAATAAAGAATTCGGAAATAAAGAAGACTTTAAAAACCTCATAGAGACGGCGCACAAAAATGGCATTTACGTGATTGTAGATTGGGTGCCCAATCATACGGGCTGGGATCATCCCTGGATTTTTGCACACCCAGAATGGTACACGCAAAACGAAAATGGTGAAATCATAGACCCTATTAATCCAGATACAGGAGAATCTTGGGGTTGGACAGATACTGCAGATTTAAATTATGATAACAAAAATATGCAAGCAGAAATGATAAAAGACATGAAATATTGGGTTACAAACTTCGGTATTGATGGATATAGAATGGATGTGGCCCACAAAGTACCACCAGCTTTTTTCAAACAAGTTGTGGAAGAACTAAACGCTATAAAACCTGTTTTTATGTTGGCGGAGGCAGAGCAACAAGATTTGTTTGAGAATGGTTTTGACATGCAATATGCTTGGGAAGGGCATCATATTTTAAATATGGTTGCCAAAGGCAAAGATAATGCTACTGCAATTATTAGTTATTTGCAAAAACAAGATAGCATTAAAAATATAAGTGATATTAAAATGAATTTTATAACCAATCATGACGAAAATTCTTGGAGTGGAACCGTAAAAGAACGTATGGGAGAAGCAAGTAGCCTTATGACAACACTTGTATACACTTTGCCTGGAATGCCTTTAATATACAGCGGGCAAGAATATGATTTAGACTATCAATTAAAGTTTTTTGAGAAAGATAGCATTCCTAAGACTAAAGGAGCTACTTGGAATTTATTAGAGAAATTAGGTACGCTTAAGAAGAACAACAAGGCTTTAAATGGCGGTAAAAATGCTGCGAACTATTCAATCTTACATACTAATAATGAAAACGTTTTGGCTTTTAATAGAAATAAGAATGAGACCTCTATTTATTTTATTGGAAACTTGTCCAAAAAAGTACAAACTTTTTCAGCCAATTTAGAAGGTTCTTTTGTAGATGTTTTAACGAATGAAAACATTGTTTTGGATACAAAAATAATTGAATTAAAACCTTGGGAATATTATTTACTAATCAAGTCACAACAATAAACTCTTTTTTAAAACCAAGTATTTAAAGATGCATTCTCTCAAGATTATTTTATCAAAATTTAAGTATTTTTCTGTTGCCTGGATCTTTGCTTCATTAAACTTTATTATTGGTACTTGGGTTTTATACATTCCACATGTAAAGGAAAAATTACAATTAAACGATTCTGAAATAGGCATAGCCTTATTTTGTTTTGCTTTGGGTATTTTATTATTTCTACCATTCGTGCCGTTTATTACAAAAAAGGTGGGTTTAGGGCGTTATTCTTTAATAGGTGTTGTTTTATTTGCAACTTCCTTTATATTCCCTTTGCTGGCTCCTACCTATATCCTCTTATGTGTTTCATTATTTGTTGCAGGTATATTTGTGGGATCTACAGATATTGCTATGAATGCTTTAGTCTCTAATATAGAAAAAAAAGATTCACAAAATTTTATGTCTGCCGCGCACGGTTTCTTCAGTTTAGGTGGCGCAATTGGTGCTACTTTAGGTAGTTTTTTACTAGCTGTTTTCACAAAACCAGCATATCACATGCTATTTATTGTCCTCTTTGTAATCATAACAAATAGTATTCTAGCTAAAAATTATTACAAAATTGTGGAAGAATCGGTTTCAAAAGAAAAGAAAGAGTATGATTTTAATGCCTTAAAACCATTATTTATTATCGCTTTTATTGCTTTTGTTATTATGAGTAGTGAGGGTGCTATTGAGCATTGGAGTGGCTTGTATTTGAAAGAGGTAGTTGGCGTTGTGGAGGAAAATCGTATTGGGTTTGGATTTATATTTTTTTCTATTATGATGACTTTCGGCAGGTTCTTTGCTGATAGAATTAGTGAAAAAATCGGCTCTTTAAAAATAATTTTTTACGGCTGTATTATTGCTAGTATTGGGTATGCATGCATTCTTATAAGTGTTTTTGAAATTACTTTAGTTGGCTTCGGAATTGTAGGGCTTGGGCTTTCTGTTATTATTCCAGAATTATTTAGAGTAGCAGGTAAAACAACTGGTGTAAAAGCCTCTGTAGGAATATCATTTGTATCTGGTATTGGATTTATTGGCTTTTTACTAGGACCTGTTTTATTAGGATACATCTCACACACATTTAGTTTAAAATCGAGTTTTCTATTTTTACTATCTTTAACCGTTATTGTTTTCTTAGCGCTTCTAATGAAGATTAGCCAGAAGGTTATTCGTAAATAAATTTAAATAAATGCATAAAATAACTTGTTTTGGAGAAGTACTTTGGGATGTTTTCCCTACGCATAAAAAAATAGGAGGAGCGCCCTTAAATGTTGCCTTAAGATTGCATTCATTTAAAAATGATGTATCAATAATTAGTAGTATTGGCGATGATAAAAGTGGTAAAGAATTAAAAAAATATATCAAAAAAAAAGGATTATCAACTGCATATATACAAAAAAACAACACCTATAAAACAAGTGAAGTAGCTGTTAAATTAGACGAAAAAGGAGCTGCCACTTATAAAATTAAGAAACCATGTGCTTGGGATTATATCTTTTTAGAAGAGCACCTTCTGTCATTAGTCAAAAGTTCTGATGCTTTTATTTTTGGAAGTCTTATTTCTAGAAATAAACAGTCTGAAGATACTTTAAAAACATTGCTAAATGAAGCTGTTTTTTCCGTTTTTGATGTAAACTTAAGACCACCTCATTACGAAACAGAAAAGTTAAAAGCATTAATGAAAAGTGCCAGCTTTATAAAATTTAATGATGACGAACTTTTTGAAATTAATGAGAAACTAGGGTTTATAAATAATAGTGTAAAAGAAAATATAAAATACATCTCTAAATTTACAAATACAGACCAAATTTGTGTAACAAGAGGTGGTGACGGCGCTATCCTTTTTTATAACCAAAAATTCTATGAAAATAATGGTTACAAGGTTACTGTTGCAGATACTGTTGGAGCTGGAGATTCTTTTTTGGCCACTCTAATAGATTGTCTGTTAAAGACAGAAAATCCCCAAAAAGCAATTGATACTGCATGTGCAATTGGCGCTTTAGTAGCTCAAAACCATGGCGCAAACCCTAAAATATCACTAATGCAAATTAAAAAAATAATAGCAAATTCCTTGTAATTTTTTTCAAGAAAATAGTTCATTCTTTTCCTATCTTTGAAACTATATCATAACTTAAAAATGAACGATTCTATTCTCTTTTTAAGCATATTATTATACTTTTTTCAAGCCCATTTTATGTCCCCAAAAAGCATAATAAAGAATAATAAGGTAACAAGGTAATAAAATCCAATAGCCAAAAGAGGCAGCTTCTGCTAATGCACCAACTTCATTTGTGCCTGTTGCTAATAATTCTTCTTTTTTATGATCTACTAAAGCGCCATATAATGGGGGTAAAACTGCTCCACCAGAAATGGCCATGATTAATAATGCGGATGCTGTTTTGGTAAACTTCCCTAAACCTTTTAGTGTTAATGGCCAAATTGCTGGCCAAACTAAAGCATTTGCAACACCCAAAGCTGCTACAAAAAGTACCGATGTAAACCCGGTAGTAAAGACAATGCAAAATGAAAGTAAAATACCTAGAACAGCACTTGCTTTTAACGCGAAAGATTGACTGATATATTTAGGTATTAATAGTACACCTAAAGCGTAAGTGGCAACCATTGCCATTAAAGTGTATGTTGTAAAGGAGTTAGATTGTTCTCCTAAACCCAAAGAATGTCCGTAAGCAATAATAGTATCACCAGCAATTACCTCTACCCCAACGTATAGAAACAATGCCAATACTCCTAGCCATAAATGTGGAAACTGAAAAACACTTGTTTTAGAGGACTCTCCTTCCTTTGGTTCTTCTATTGGAGCTGCTTCAACATTTGGTAATGGTGCTTTTCTAATTAAGATTCCTAATAAAAACAGTACCAAAGCCATTACAATATAGGGCGTAATAACGCTATCTGCCATCGTATTTAATAGATCCTCTTTTTCTTCAAGACCCACGGTACTTAACTTTTCTTTTATCTCTCCAATACCAGACAATAAAATAGTGGCAAAAATAAATGATCCTAATGCTCCAGCAACTTTATTGGCAATTCCCATGATTGCAATCCGCTTTGCGGCACTTTCCATAGGTCCTAAAATAGTAATATATGGGTTGGAGGCCGTTTGTAATAAAGTCATTCCGATACCTTGTATAAAGATAGCGGTTAAAAACATCCAATAGGTTCTTGCATTCGCTGCTGGTATAAATAATAAAGCACCAAATGCCATTATTATTAACCCTAAAGACATTCCTTTTTTGTAGCCAATTTTATTTATGATGTAGGAAGCTGGTAAAGCCATAACAACAAAAGAAATGTAAGAAGCAGATGCTACTAAATAAGACTGTGCGTCTGTAAGCTCATTTATGGTTTTCATAAACGGAATTAGCGCACCGTTTATCCAAGTAACAAATCCGAAAATAAAGAACAGACCTGCGATAATAAGTATGGGTATGAATGTGTTGTTTTTTATTTTAGATGTTTGTTGGTTGTCGTTAAACATAATTTATATAAAATTTTTAGTGAATTTTAATGAATATGAAATGTAACTGTTAAGAAAATTGCACAAAAATTATTTCTACGAATAACCCTTATTTAATGCCAAACAGTTAAGAATGTAAAAATGTACAATAAATAATAGACTTTTAAAAATTTAGGGTGATATAAACTCTAAAATACCTGCAGCCGCAACAACAACTCATATAACAAAATCACTCTAATTTATTTTTTAAAAAAACATTATAAACCAACCCTAATAAGATTAAAAAGATTCCGAATAAAGTCCAAAAATCATAAATTTCCTCAAACCAAGTAGCCCCAATAACAATCATAAAAATAACTTCTAGATATTTTAAGGGTGCAATTAAACTTGTTTCTTGTGTTTGAAATGCTTTTGTCATATAAAGCTGACCCGCATACCCAAAAACACCTAAGCTTAATAGTAAAATCCATTCTATTGCATTCGGATTTCTCCAATGATTTATAGACATAACTCCACCAAAAATAAAAGCCATTACCATAAAGTAATTTATAATAACTAAGGGATTGTCTTTAGTTCCCATTTTCCGAATCACAACAAATATAAGTCCTAGAAAAAGAGCAGATAAAATAACCAATAACAAGCCTAGAAGGTTTATGGTCGTTCCAAATCCTTTTACAAATAACACCCCTACAAAAGCTACCAAAAACAACAACCATTGCATTGACTTTATTTTTTCTTTTAAAAAAATAAGTGCTAAAATAGCTGCAAAAATTGGAGAAGTATACCTTAAAGAAACAGCGGTGCCCACATCTAAATAATTTAAAGATTGAAAAAAAAGCGTTAATGAAATTACACCTGCTGCACCCCTTACTAAGAGCAGTTTTTTATTGTTTCCTAAAATAGGAATTCGATACCTTAAGATTAAAGGAATTGTAAATAGCAAAGTACCAATAGACCTGAAAAATACAATTTGATAGGCATTAAAAAATGATAAATATTTTACCACAGCATTCATAATAGCAAACGCAATTACGCTAATAATCATGTATACTATCGCTTTATTATATTTCATAACGGCTTTATTCAATGAAATTAGAAAAATAGGCATTATTTATTATAGGTAAAAATACCTTTTCATATTTAAATGACATGTTTTAAACATACCAAATAAAGATAGTGTATACCTTAAAGCGTATCATATGATCTCTTGCAATTACATTTATTTTATAGAGGGTGAAATAAAATAGAAGTAACTCATATCCTAAAAATACATAACTTTTATTTTTTAGCTTTTTAAAAAGTTCTTCTGTAAAATCATTCTTAAAAATTATCTTGAATTTAAAAAATAATAAAGTAAATAGTTTATTCTTTTCCTATCTTTGAAAGTATACCATAATTGTAAAAATGAACGATTTTATTCTCTACTTTAAAATGGGTCTAAACCATGTTTTAGACTTCAATGCGTACGACCATATTTTATTTTTAATAGTTTTAGCTGTTGTATTCAGCTTTAATCAATTTAAGAAAATAATCTGGTTGGTAACTCTTTTTACAATTGGGCACTCTATAACACTAGCATTGGCTGCTTTTGGAATTCTAAGTATAAATATGAAACTGGTTGAGTTTCTAATTCCTGTGACCATTTTTATAACGGGTACTGTAAATATTTTTACAGCAAAACAAGCTGCTGGTGGAAAACACAGCGTAAACTTAGTTCTTGCACTGCTCTTCGGTTTAATTCATGGTTTAGGCTTTTCTAATTATTTTAAAATGATGATTGGCAGAGGTGAAGATAAAATTCTTCCTTTACTAGACTTTTCATTGGGTATAGAGGCAGCTCAAATACTTATAGTTGTAGGAATTTTATTCATTGGCGCTGTTCTTCAAAATTTTTTGAAAGTAAACAAAAGAGATTGGATTTTAGTGTGCTCATCAATTGTAATTGGATTTGCAATTCAAATGATGCTAAACAGAATTTTTTGGTAGTCTAATTAGTACCTTTTTATAAAAATTTACCACTTATTAACAGTTGAATCTTATTAATCTTTTTACTTTCGTATTTATGACAGCAGAAAAACAATTAAAATTTGATAAAGCGTACTTAAAAATGGCTTTAGAATGGGGAAAACTTTCGCATTGTAAGCGTAAACAAGTAGGTGCCTTAATTGTAAAAGATAGAATGATTATTTCTGATGGTTTTAATGGGACACCAACAGGTTTTGAGAATTGTTGTGAAGATGAAAACGGAGCTACAAAATGGGAAGTTTTACATGCAGAGGCAAATGCCATTTTAAAAGTTGCAAGCTCTACACAATCTGCAAAAAATGCAACCCTTTACATTACGTTATCTCCCTGCACACAGTGTAGTAAATTAATTCACCAGGCAGGTATAAAAAGAGTTGTATACGCCAATGCGTATAAAGATGATGCTGGAGTAAAATTTTTAGAAAAGGCCGGTATAGAAATAATTAATTTACCTTATGAATAAAGAAAACCTTCCACTTTTTCTTTCAATTGCCGTAGTTTTTGGAATTTTAATAGGTATGTCTTTTGGCGAAGATGCCACTAATTTTTTACCGATATCTAAAAGTGCATCCCAAGAAAGAAAAATTAAAAGACTTATTAATTTTATTGAAAATGATTACGTAGATAAAGTGAGTACAGACAATCTACTAGATGGTGCGATCACCCAAATGTTGGGCGAGCTAGATCCACATTCTGTATACATTCCAAAAGAAAAACTACAAGCCGTAAAAGAGAATATGCAGGGTAAATTTGTAGGTATTGGTGTTCAGTTTAGAATGATTTCAGATTCTATTACTGTCGTACAACCTATAAAAGGTGGGCCCAGTATAAAAGCAGGCATAAAAGCAGGAGACCGTATTTTAATGGCAAATAAAGACACTTTATTTGGTAAAGAAATTATAAGTGATGCTGTTCCTAAATATTTAAAAGGAGCCGATAACACAGAGGTAAATCTTAAAATTTACAGAAAAAGTACAGACTCTCTTTTTAATGTAATTGTTACTCGCGGCAGTGTAAATATTAAAAGTGTAGATTTATCATATATGCTAAATGATTCTATTGGTTATATAAAACTAGATCGTTTTGCAAGAAACACCTTCACAGAATTTAAAACGTCATTAAATATCTTAAAAAAGAAGGGTATGACAGATCTAGTATTAGATCTTCGCGGCAATGGTGGTGGCTTTATAGATATTGCAAATAGCATTGTAGATGAGTTTCTAGAGGAAGACAAACTAATTGTTTTTACAAAAAATAATAAAGATGAAATTGATGAGTCTTTTGCTACCAAAAAAGGAGATTTTGAAAAAGGTGGTTTGTATGTTTTAATTGATGAAAACTCTGCATCTGCCTCAGAAATTGTAGCTGGCGCTTTACAAGATAACGACAAGGGAACTATTATTGGAAGACGCTCTTTTGGAAAAGGTCTGGTACAAATAGAAATGGATCTAGGAGATGGCTCTGCAGTTCGTTTGACAACGGCTCGTTATTACACGCCTACCGGCCGTTCTATTCAAAAACCATATTCTGGTAACGGAAACAAAAATTATTACCAGGAATACGAGAAAAGAATCGCTAATGGAGAATTGCTAAGTCAAGATAGCATTCAAGTAATAGATTCTTTACAATTTAAAACTCCTAAAGGTAAAATAGTATATGGCGGTGGTGGTATTATACCGGACGTATTTGTAGGGATAGATACCTCTTCTACTCTTACCAGTTTTAACTTTTATAAAATTAATAATTTTGCTTTTGATTATGTAGATAACAAGAGAACGGAATTAGAGAAATGGAAAATTGACGATTTTATTGATAATTTTGATACAGATGAAACCATTTATAATGCTTTTTTAATTGCTGTAAAAAACCAAAGAAATCCTACCTCTGAAGAGAAAAAAAGCATAAAACGTTATTTAAATGCGTCTATAGCTAATGTACTATTTGGAGACCTTGGCTTCTACAGAATTATACATCAAGAGGATAAAATGCTGCAAAAAGTATTGGAGTTGGAAAGTATACTAGAATAGCTTTTCTTTGTAGCAATGATAACAATAAATACCTCAGACAATAAGAAAGTCTATTTTGCTTCGGATCAGCATTTAGGTGCACCAACTGCAGCAGCAAGTTTTCCTAGAGAAAAAAAGTTTGTTGCTTGGTTAGATAGCATAAAAGAAGATGCAGAAGCTGTTTTTTTATTAGGTGATTTATTCGACTTTTGGTTTGAGTATAAAACTGTAGTTCCTAAAGGTTTTGTTCGAGTCTTAGGAAAACTAGCAGAACTTAAAGATGCAGGTATTCCTATTTATTTCTTTGTTGGGAACCATGATTTATGGATGAACAACTACTTTGAAAAAGAGTTAAATATTCCTGTATATCATGCGCCACAAGAATTTTGTATCAATGATAAAAAAATGCTTATTGGCCATGGAGATGGTCTAGGACCTGAAGATAAGGGATATAAACGCATGAAGAAAGTATTTACGTTTCCTTTCTTTAAATGGCTATTTAGATGGCTACATCCAGATATTGGTGTAAAACTTGGACAATACATGTCTGTAAAAAATAAATTAATTTCTGGTGATGAAGATGCCAAGTTTTTAGGCGAAGAAGATGAGTGGTTGGTGCAATACTGCAAAAGAAAATTAGCGTCTAAACACTATGATTATTTTGTTTTTGGTCATAGACACCTTCCTTTAGAAATTAAACTACAAGAAAATTCTACCTATGTAAATTTAGGTGATTGGATACAATACTTCACGTATGGTGTATTTAATGAAAACGAGCTTTATTTAAAAAAATACTAAACTTTTAAGGAAACTATTCTCCAATTTTCTTCAGCGTTAAAAACTTATTGTTTATAAAACCTATAGATGCATGTACTTTAATGGAAGGCATATTCTTTAAGTCTATTTCTGTAATGATAAATTTAAACAAATGTTACTTTTCATAAATGCGTAAAACCCTTTAAAAATTATTTTTAATAGAGTACAATTATATATATAATAAAAAAAGTGCTTGATTAAATATTTTTTCTAAAGGTAAAAACAAACCTAAACATAACTGTTTCGAGCTTTTTCTATTGATATAAGCAAATCTTTAATAGTAAACATAAAACAATAGTGTTGCGCACAATAAATTGCTTTAAGTACCCTTATACTTAATTTACTATTTTTAAAGAAAGTTATATCCCCCAAGAATCAACTCTAATCTAGTATTGCTCAAAAAAAAATGCTACTCTTTCGAGTAGCATTTTAATATTCTTACGTTTTAGTTTTAATTAGAACTGGTAGTTTAAAGATAAATTAAACATGGTACCTAATTGGCTAAAGTGAGAACCATCATACGTCATTTGAGAATAACGACCATTAAAAGTAATCGCGTTAGCCTCATTTTGAAGTTGTGTTAATCCTGAACCGCCATCTGCAATTGATATTACAGAAGTGTCATTAATAATTGCTTGACCTGCAGCATTTTCTGCTTTAAAAGCCCACTCTGGCAAAATATTCAATAAGTTATTAACGTTAAAAGCAATTGTTAATTTCTCTGAAGCTTTAAAGTTTATTGCTAAATCTGTAATGATTTTTGGCGTAAACTCAGTTCTTAAATCAGAACTCATAAACTTTTGCTTGAACGTTGTTTTACCGAAGTATGTATTGTTTATAGCAAAACCAACTTTATTGAGTTCATAGTTTGCACCTAAAATCCATTTCGTTTCTGGTCTAGAAGTAAACATTAATGCTAAGTTAGAACGATCAAGTACACTATAGCTATTAGTAACTGGAGTGTCAAAAACTCCATCTTCAACACCATTAACATCTGCATCTTCAAACTCTTTTACATCAATATTAGGAATTTCACTTGTTCTTTTGTTATCGATTGTGAAATTTCCTGAAAGATTTAAATCTAATTTACCAGATCCTATTTCGATATTAGAAATACCTGATACAAAATCAATTCCAGAAGTAGTAGTATCAAAACCATTCAAGAAAAACTGGTTTTTACCAATTTGGTTTGTATAAATAACTCTATCTTCTACGTCAATTTTATAATAATCAACTGTAAAGTTGATGTTGTTTGTTATTTTACCACCAAAACCAACAGTAATGTTTGTAGATTTTTCTGGAGTCAATTTAGGAATTCCTAACTCTCTTGCTTTTGGAGATACATTATTTACCAATCCAACAACATCAATTCCTCCACCATCAGCGAAAGAATACTGAGACTTTTCAGTATAAATTTGGTGCAAACTTGGTGCTCTAAATCCAGAAGAAACAGAACCTCTCATCGTGTAATTGTCTGATAATTTGTAACGAGAACTAAATTTGTAAACAAACGTGTTTCCAAAATCAGAATAGTTTTCACCACGTACCGTACCACTTAATAAAAAAGCATCAGATACATCGTAATCTAAACTAAAATATCCACCTAAGTTATATCTGTTAAAGATTCCTGAATTCACTGGATCATTTCCTGAAAAAGAATCTGAACCACCACCTTCATAAGAAGAAGGTTTTCCCGCAATGATTTCGAAATTTTCATTTCTAAACTCTGCTCCCATACCAATACTCACTTTGTCAGAAAGAAGTCTAGACACATCTAAATTTCCTACAATGTGGTTAAAAGCTGTTCCTCCTGGATCAAAACTAGTTGGACTGTTCTCATTATATCTATTAGATTCTATAAACTCAAATCCTTCTGTAGCACCTATTGTTCCGTCTCCGTTAAGATCATAAGGAGTAATATCAAAGTCTAAAGTTCCATTTCCATTCAAATCACCAAATATAGTTTGGTTTTTTGTACCACTTGCATTATGAGAATTGTTTACTTTATATGTTTGCTCATTACCACCAAAAGTAATACTTGCATCTACATTCCAATCATTTACTTTTCTTTTAATTCCTAAGGTAGCATTAAAGTCGTTTAAAACCCCTTCAAAAGTTGGCACATAACCGTCAAATCCACCTTGTTCATCTGAAGGAAATAAATCTTGTAAATAAGCCAAGTCTCCTGTTGCTACTTTCCAATACGGAGTTCTATAATTCGCGTAAGAATTTACTTTTTTAAATACATATGCAGCATTAAAATACAATGTAGACTCTTCAGATAAGTCATACTCACCATTGATTAAAAATTTAGTTGCTACCGTTTCAGGAGAACCATTAATGTTTCCTGCATCTGGCTTTCTAGATAAGAATTCTTGAACATCTGCTAAATCAGCTCCAAAACCTGTTCCTCCATAAGCTTCACCTTCTGCACTTACTGTACCTGGTCTGTTTGCCAATCCTACTTTAGAAAAGTCAACTGTATAATTTATAAACCCTTTATCGTCACCAATAGAAGATCCATTGTTAATACTAATACCGAACATTTCACCATCTCCTTCTGAAGTAATTCCAGATCTTAAAGTTGCTGAACCTCTATTTACATCATCTTTTAAGATAATGTTAATTACACCTGCAATTGCATCAGAACCGTATTGTGCAGATGCACCGTCTCTTAATACTTGAATGCTTTTAATTGCATCTACTGGTATTGCAGAAATATCTGTACCTGTTTCACCTCTACCTGGAGAATCTTGTGTATATAATAATGCACTAACGTTTTTACGTTTCCCATTAATTAATACCAAAGTTCTACTTGGTCCCATGTTTCTAATTTCATACGGATCTAATAAAGAAGTCGCATCATTTACTGGTGTTTGAACCGTGTTGAATGATGGAATTTTAAAAGCTAACGCTTTGTCAAACGTATTTTGACCTGTAGATAATAATTCTTTAACACCAACAACATCAATAGGTAATGGGCTATCTGCATTACTTCTAGGAGCTGTTCTAGATCCTGTAATGATGATTTCTCCTAAAGACTCATCTCCTTCTTCAATTGCAATCGTTAAAAAAGAATTGGTTGTTACTGTTACTTCTTTCGTTTTAAAACCAATAGAAGATACCACTATAGTAACTGGTAAGCTTTTTACTGTTAAACTAAATTCACCAGCATCGCTAGTTGTAGTTCCCGTAGTAGTTCCTTTTACTAGAACATTCATGTAAGGCAACGCACTTCCAGAAGTGTCTGTTACTTTTCCTTTAATTGTCTGTGCCATTAACCCTAAAGGTAGCATAAACATAAAAGCAATTGTAAATGCTTTTAAAATAAATCTTTGTTTCATAAATAAATTGTTAGTTAAAAATTATATTTAAATAATCGCTGCAGCCTTAAAGGTGCAAAGCCTTATTTATTAGATAAGACAGGAAAGGAAAAAGTATACCCTTTAAAATTTAATTATTTTCAAAATAAAAAAGAGAACATCATAAAGTCTGCAGTATTTATAGTTTTATGTTCAGTTTTGTGTAATAGAAAGACCCATTTGTTCCCATTTGTGTGGCATCCCATAAACCGCCACTATCTGTATAACTATTTTGTTTAGTTGGGTATACATTCAGTAAATTAGTAGCACCAAACTGCAAATTAACTGCGGTAGTTACATGATAACTAAAATGTACATCTGTTGTTATTTTTGGATCATAAATATCAGCAGCAGCAGCAGCCCTCTCTACCTGGGAATTGTTAAAGTTTGATATATCTTGACTTATTTGCCAATCTACCAAATCTACACGGCTAAACCTCGTAAAACTTACCGATGTTTCTAATTTTTTGTAACTATAATTTATCCCCAAATTAAATTTACTTTTAGGTGCAGAGGCCAATAAATACTGCTGATCTCTGGTGCCAAAAAAAGTTTCTTGATCTAATGCTTTGTTTTTAATATGGGTAATAATCATATTATTTATATTACCAGAAAGGTCTATAGAAAGTTGACTGTTTTCCATTTTCTTATGCCAATTTAAAACCAAATCTACGCCAGCAGTTTCTGTATTTACGCCATTTGCAAAAAATTGAACATAGTCTATTCCTATACCTAAATCTGAAGCATCAAAATTACCACTCAAAATAATCCGGTCTTTAATAGATACATAATATGCGTCTATTGCCACATTAAAGGTTTTACTTAATTTTGCTGTAAATCCTAAACTAAAATTTCTAGCTTTTTCTTCCTGTAATTCATCAATATTAAATCTTCGGGCAATCGCACTATTGTTTGCTATTAAAAAAGATTCTGAAGCTTCAGTTCCTATAAAGTTTGTAAAAGTTAAATTATAATACCGTTGTGCCAAAGAAGGTGCTCTAAAACCAGTACTAAAAGAACCTCTTAAATTTAATTTTTGGGTGATTTTATATCTAGAAGCAAGTTTGTAATTTAGCGTGCTACCAAAATCGCTATAATATTCGAAACGCAAAGCAGACCCCAGCATAAATTTCTCTGAAAAATCTATCTCTGTATCTAAATAAATACTAAAATTAGATCGATTTCTGTCTACTTCATTCTCTGGGCCATACCCAGGAAAACCTTGAGAACCACCAGGTCTTATTGCCCCATTATAGGTTTGATACTCTAAAAGAGGGGTTCTAGAGTTTATTAAATCTCCGTTCATATCATAGGAGCCATAAGAAGCTTCTTCACCAGAAAATATTTTATAAGTATCTATTCTATACTCCAGACCCATAGCAATGTTATAACCATAGGGCGCTGCTAAAAAGTATTTAGAAAAATCGATACTAGTCGTGTTTTGCATTAATTGGTGCCCACCCGCATCAAACTCTGTTGGAGAATTTTCCTCTAAAGTAGCATTTAAAGTGTTCTTTATAAAGTAATGAAAATTGTTTCTACCAAAAGTATTATTTACATCAACGCTCCATTCTTTAAAGTTTGTAAGCAAACCAATGGAAACCGAATTGTCTATAATATTTGATGTAATTAATGGGTCAAAGCCGTTGGGATAAATATCGAGCACATTTCTTGCGGTATTCGCTCTTCTAGAAAAAGCAAAAGCTTCTGTATTTTTATAATTTACACCCCCATTCATATAAAATTTAGTCTTAATATCAATAGGAATTTCAGCGTTTAAAAAAAAGCTAACATTTTTAACCGCAGCTTGTCCGTACTTATCTCTTGCAAGGGTTGCTGGTCTTATTGTTTTATCTGTAGATAGCGCTTCTGCAGAAAAATTAACAAATCCTACTTTATTTATTTTTATACCGTAATTTAACCCCAATTTATACGTAAAACCATCTACTCTAGTAGGGCTAATAGAATTGGTATCTGCATTGTTAAAACCTAAAGTAGAAGTTACAGTTAAAGCATTGTCAGAATCTTTTAAAACAATATTTAAAACACCCGCAATAGCATCTGAACCATATTGTGCAGAAGCACCGTCTCTTAATAATTCTATTCTTTTTATGGCCGAAATAGGAATTGCATTTAAATCTGTGCCAGAGTTACCTCTTCCTCTTGTGCCGTATAAATTTATTAAAGATGCTTTGTGTCTTCTTTTTCCGTTGATTAAAACCAATGTCTGGTCTGGTCCTAGCCCTCTAATTGTTGCAGGGTCTATATGATCTGCACCATCTGCACCAGATTGTTTAGTAGCGTTAAAGGAAGGAATTGCATATTGTAAAAATTGATTAATTTCTACCTGACTACTTTTAGAGGAGGTGTCCTCAATATTAATAAAATCTATAGCTACAGGGGTGTCGTTAGCAACTCTGTTTTTATTTCTAGAACCGACTACTTGCACCTCGTCTAACTCTTCCCCAGATAATAAAACAATTGAATGAAATACATTGGGTTTTAAGTTTAGTGTTTTAGATTCATGACCTAAAAAGCTAATGGCAATCGTATTATTATTCTGAACCTTAAACTCAAAAGTTCCGTCTCTATTTGTTGTTATTCCTGTTAAAGATTCTTTTTCTTGCAAAGCAGCACCACTTAGAGGTGTATTATCTGAACTTAAAACAATACCTCTAACTGTTATTTGATTATTATTAAATGTACTGTCTATAATGGCATCTTTAGAAAAAAAAGTAGTGCCTTGAGATAAAAGTTTCTTTTTAGCCACCTCTTCCTTAGAATAGATCACAAAATAGTTGTTTCCTAAATCATCAAAAAGAAAAGGAGTAAGTTTTTCAAGTAAAGAGATAGATGCTTTTAAAGAGAGGTTTCTAAAGCCGGCTTCTTGTATTTTTTTATTTAAAAGTAAATTGGCATTATAAGTAAAGAAAATCTCATGGGTATTGCTAATTTTATTTAGCAATGCCGCCAATGGTATTGTATTTTTAATTTTGGATTGAGCAAGCGCAGTTTGAAATGTAAACGTTACAAAGACAATTAATATCAATTTTAGAAATACTAATTTTTTTGTCATTTACTTTTGTGAATTATAGCTACTTCTTGCTAATAATAAGCCTGTTCTCTTTTTTAATAATAAGCACACCTGCAGACTTTTCAATAGCTTTTATACAAATATCTATATTTGTAATGGGAACCGCCCCTGTTAGTAATATATCTTTACTGTTATCATCCTTAAAAACAATAGAATATCCATAAGATTCTTCTATTTTTTCCATTGCTTTTTCCAAAGATAGGTTTTCAAAAAGTAAAGACCCGTCTTTCCAACTTGTTTTTATAATTGGATTGAAAATATTTTTATCTTCTAAAATTTTATTTTCTTCAGCTGAATACGAAATATAGTTACCAGGAATCATTTTTTTATCAGTACCATTTTTAAGTTTTAGCCAAATATTTCCTTCCTCTAAGAAAACAGCTGTTTTTTCTTTTTTTGTACTTATATTAAAGGAAGTACCATATACTTCTACAGATAAATCTTTTGTGATTACCCAAAACTTCGCCTGGGTAACGACTTTTTTATCAACCTGAAAAAATGCTTCCCCAGATAACCAAACTCTTCTACTTTCGTTTTTATAGTAAGATAGGCGAGAGTTTGAATTTAGAGTAACATTACTACCATCTTGTAATTTAATGTTTAATATTTCGCCATAATTAGTTTTATGTGTAATCTTAGAGTTACTATTTAAGAAATAGAAGCCTAGAGAGCATAATAATAGTACAGACGCTGCTGCACTAAATTTTCTTAAAAATCTAACTTTGTTTTTTGGTGCTTTTGGTGCTTTTGTTTTTTTCTGAATTTTAGCTTCTAATTTTTTCCATTCGAAAGCAACTTTTTCTTTGCTAACAAGATTCTTATTAAAAGAAACACCTAGAACAAGATCTTTCGCTTTGTTTACCAATTCATTTTTCTCTGGATTATTTGCAATCCAAAATTCCCAAAAATTTATGTCCGTACCATTATTTTGTAATGCCCAATTTTTAAAAGACATGTCTTCTAAAAAATCGTTTATGGTATTGTATTGTTTTTTAATCATCTCTTAATTGTCTCTTTCTACTTATAAAAGCTTCTATTCTATTTTTTATACCCTTAATTTTATGTTAAAGCTTAAATAGTTTTATAATCGCCATTTCTTCTTTTAAACTTTTTATTGCTTTGTGCAATGTATTTACTACACTCTGATAATTAATACCCATTATTTCTGAAATTTCTGAAGCTTTTAAACCACTGTAATACTTTAAATAAATGGCCTCTTTTTGTCTACTTGGTAACTTATTTAATAAAACAGACAAGTTTTTATTTCTAAAAATGGTTGTTTCTTGCGCTGTCAGGATCTCTTCTGCTGTAAATTGAAGGTCCACAAAAGTATCTTCAGGAAAATCGGTGTACGTTAATTTATTGTTTTTTTTCATCACCTTCAATAAAAAACGTTTGTAGGAGGTGAAAAGGTAAGGTGCAATGGTGTCTAAATCACTTAAATTCTCTCTGTGTTCAAAAACATATAAAAAAAAGTCTTGCAACGTATCTTCTGTAAGCGCTGTATTTTTAGATATTTTTAATCCGTAACTGTGTAAATCTGGGTAGTAGCTTTCAAAAAGCACAGAAAACGCATTTAAGTCTCCTTCTTTTAATGCTTTCCATAAAAACTTATCTGGTAACTTTTCCATAAAAAATTTAGTGCTTAATAATTCTTTAAAAGTAATAAAAAATAACCAGCCATCTTTAACCTACTTTTAACAAAAATAAATATGTTAAAATTGTAGTTTTGTTTCAATAAAAAAAATAACACCAAATACAATATATAATGGATGTAGATGTAAGAGCAATTAACGAGAAAATTGAAAGGGAAAGTGCCTTTATAGATATTCTTACTTTAGAAATGAATAAAGTAATTGTTGGACAAAAACAAATGATAGAAAGTTTATTAATCGGGTTGATTGGTGATGGTCATATTTTACTAGAAGGAGTTCCTGGATTGGCAAAAACTTTGGCAATTAACACACTATCTAAAGCGGTGCAAGCAAGTTTTAGTAGAGTGCAGTTTACACCAGATTTATTGCCTGCAGATGTTGTTGGAACCATGATTTACAATATGAAGGAAAATGACTTCATGATTAAGAAAGGACCCATATTTGCAAACTTTGTATTGGCAGATGAGATTAACAGAGCGCCTGCAAAAGTACAATCTGCTTTATTAGAAGCAATGCAAGAACGCCAAATTACTATTGGAGACACTACCTTTAAATTAGATGAGCCTTTCTTAGTAATGGCAACTCAAAACCCAGTAGAACAAGAAGGAACCTACCCTTTGCCAGAAGCACAAGTAGATAGATTCATGCTAAAGGTAGTCATTGATTATCCTAAATTACAAGATGAGCAACTTATTATGCGCCAAAATTTATCTGGTAGCTTTGCCACAGTAAACCCTGTAGTTTCTGTAGCCCAAATTATAAAAGCAAGAGCTGTTGCAAATGAGGTGTATATGGACGAGAAAATCGAAAAATATATTCTAGACATTATTTTTGCAACACGGTATCCAGAAAAATATAACTTATCAAAATTAAAAGACTTAATTAGTTTTGGAGCCTCTCCTCGTGGAAGTATAAATCTAGCAAAAGCAGCAAAATGTTATGCCTTTATTAAACGAAGAGGGTATGTAATTCCAGAAGATGTTAGGGCAGTAGTTTATGATGTTTTACGCCACAGAATTGGCATTACCTATGAAGCGGAAGCAGAAAACATAACTTCTGTTGATATTATAAACGATATTATTAATGAAATTGAAGTACCATAAACAATTATCAAAAAACAATTATACGTTTAAAAGGTGAAACTAATAATTGATACATGTTAACTGACAATTGAATAAATGGATACAAAAGAGATACTTAAGAAAGTACGAAAGATAGAAATTAAGACAAAACGTTTGTCTAATGATATTTTTGGAGGTGAATACCATTCATCGTTTAAAGGACGTGGTATGACTTTTTCTGAAGTAAGACAATACCAATTTGGTGACGATGTTAGAGCAATTGACTGGAACGTAACTGCACGCTACAACGAACCTTATATTAAAGTCTTTGAAGAAGAGCGTGAATTAACAATGATGCTTTTAGTGGATATTTCTGGTTCTGAATTATTTGGAACAGCTACACAGTTTAAAAAAGATACCGTCACAGAAATTGCTGCAACATTGGCTTTTTCTGCAACTCAAAACAATGATAAAGTTGGTTTAATTTTATTTTCTGATGATATTGAGTTGTTCATTCCTCCTAAAAAAGGAAAAAGTCATGTTTTAAGAATTATTAGAGAGCTCATAGAATTTAAACCAAAAAGTAAAAAGACAAACATTGCAGCAGCTTTAAAGTTTCTATCTAGTGTACTAAAAAAAAGAGCGATTGTTTTTATGTTATCAGATTTCATGGACGATGACTATGAAAAGACACTAAAAATTGCAGCAAAAAAACACGATTTAACCGGTATTCGAGTTTATGATAAACATGATGCCGAAATTCCTAATTTAGGAATGGTGCCAATGTTAGATGCTGAAACCGGCAATGTGCAATTAATTAATACCGCATCAAGGTCTGTAAGAACAAGTTACAAAGCAAATGCAATAAGACTTTCAGACTATTACACAAACATGTTTAAAAGAAGTGGCGCGGGAAGTGTAAATACGAGGGTTGATGAAAATTACGTGAAAAAATTATTAGGTTATTTTAAACACAAAGGAAGATAGTCTTACAAATGAAAAAACAACTATTCTACATATTACTATTTATTTCAACCATAAGTTTTGCGCAAAAACCAATGGTTAAAGCAGAAATTGATACTACCAACATTAGAATTGGTGAGCAGTTTCAATTAAAAATCTCGGTAGCTGAAACTCAGAATGTAATCATTCCGAAAATCCAACTAAAAGGTTTAGAGATTATCGATTCTACAAGAATAGATACTATTAAAAACAGCCTCATTAGAAGATACATATTAACAGGCTTTGATAGCGGAGCATTTTACATTCCGCAACAACAAATCTTTGTAAAAAATCAAGCTTTTTTAACGGATTCTCTTTTAATAAATATAGCAACAATTGCAATAGATACTTTAAAAGTTAAAAAATTTCCAATAAAATCTATCAAAAAAGAACCTTATACATTTGACGATTTTAGAATCTATATATATCTCATTTTAGCAATTCTAGCGATCATAGGTTTCTGGATTTACTGGTTTGTAATTAAAAAAAGAAAAGAAACCGAAGATGCACCAACCTATAGAACTTTACCTCCTTTTGAAGAAGCAATTTTAAGGTTGAATGAATTAGATGAAAAACTTTTGTGGCAAAACAATAAAGTAAAAGAATATTATTCTGAGTTGACAGAAATTGTACGTGGCTATATTGAGCGTGAATTAAAAGTGCCTGCATTAGAAAATACTACTGATGAAGTGCTAGCAATGATAAAAGATTTTAAGAACGCAGATAGTATAGAAACTTCAAAAGAAACAATAAAAAAGTTAAAAGACTTATTACAAGAAGCAGATTTGGTAAAGTTTGCCAAGTCGAAACCTTTAGCTATTGAAATTGAAGACGACAGAAGAGATGCAGAATTTATTATAGGACACTTAAAGCCTAAACAAATAATAGAAAAAGAAGATGAACTGGAGTAATTTCGAATTTTTAAATCCTGAGTTTCTCTGGTTACTAATACTCATACCGCTATTAGCAGTTTGGCATTTCTTTATGCGTAAAAAAGATACTGCTGTTTTAACAATGCCAAGTGTAAAAGGTTTTAAAAGTGGTTCATTTTTATCAAAATTAAAACCAATTTTGTACCTGTTAAGACTACTTGCTTTAGCTGCAATTATAATTGCGCTAGCAAGACCTAGAAATGTATCTGTAAGCAAGAAAATAAAAACAAATAAAGGAATTGATATTGTAATGGCAATTGATGTATCTGCAAGCATGTTGGCTAGAGATTTAAAGCCAAATAGATTAGAGGCACTTAAAAAAGTAGCTGTAAATTTTGTAGACAGAAGACCAAACGATAGAATTGGTATTGTGGTATATGCCGGTGAAAGTTTTACACAAACACCCATTACAAGTGATAAAGGAATTGTGAAACGTACAATTTCTGAATTGAAATGGGGGCAATTAGAAGGTGGAACAGCTATTGGAATGGGTTTAGGTTCGGGTGTAAACAGACTAAAAGAAAGTAAGGCAAAAAGTAAAGTCATTATTTTACTTACAGATGGTGTAAATAACGCTGGTAATATAGATCCAAGAACGGCAACCGAATTGGCAAAAGAGTTGAAAATAAAAGTGTATACCATAGGAATTGGTACCAATGGGATGGCAGATTTTCCGTGGAGTAAAGACCGTAGAACAGGCAAGCTGAATTTTAGAAAGCAACAAGTAGAAATAGATGAAAAACTATTGCAAGAAATTGCAACAGAAACCGAAGGGAAATATTTTAGGGCAACAGACAATGAATCTTTAAAAGTGATTTATGATGAAATTGATGCCCTAGAAAAAACAAAAATAGAAGAGTTTAAGTATTACAATTATCAAGAGAAGTTTAGAGTTTTTGTGCTCTTAGGATTAGGATTCTTATTGTTAGAATTCATTTTAAGAAATACAATTTTCAAAAGTTTTATATAAAAAATTGAATCTTTCAATTAAAAAAGAATGTACAGAATAGAAGAACCAATTTATTTTTATTTACTAACAATTGTTCCGGCAATGATTGTTATTTTCTTGTTGGTTTTATGGTGGAAAAAAAGAACACAACGTGCCTTTTCTAATAGCACATTACTTAAAAAATTAGCACCAAATACATCTACCTTTAAAACTACTTTAAAATTGGTAACTTTATTATTGGGTATTACCTTTTTAATAATTTCTTTGACCAACCCAAAAATGGGAACGAAATTAAAAACAGTTAAAAGAGAAGGTGTAGATGTTGTTTTTGCTTTAGACGTTTCTAAAAGTATGTTGGCAGAAGACATTGCCCCTAACAGGTTAGAAAAAGCAAAGCAAATTATTTCTAAAATAATTAATAAATTAGGTTCAGACCGAGTTGGTATTATTATTTATGCAGGAAATTCATATCCGTTATTACCAATAACTACAGATCATGCCGCGGCTAGTATGTTTTTACAAAACGCAAATCCAGACATGGTTTCTAGTCAAGGAACAGATATTAATGGCGCATTAGAATTAGCAAAAACCTATTATAATAATGATGAGCAAACCAACCGATTTTTAATTATTATTTCAGACGGGGAAGATCATCAAGAAGAAACAAAGCAGGTTGCACAAAACTTAGCAAACGAAGGTGTAAAAATTTATACTGTTGGTGTTGGTACAGAAAGAGGTGGGCCAATTCCTATACGTGTAAATGGTGCTGTAAATAGTTATAAAAAAGATAACAAAGGTGAAACTGTAATTACAAAACGTAAACCAGCAGTTTTACAAGGAATTGCAGATGCCGCTAACGGAAAATATATTGATGGCAATATTACTGAAAACCCTGTAAATGAAATTGCAGAAATTATTGCAAATGCAGAAAAAAGCGAATTTGAGACCAAGCAGTTTTCTGACTATAAAGATCAATTTCAATGGTTCTTAGTATTGGGTTTATTCTTTTTAATTATGGATGTTTTCTTGTTTGAAAAGAAAACAAAATGGTTAAAAAAGGCGGACTTATTTAACGAGGAGAAATCAAAAAATTAAATGAAAAAATTAAAATACCTACTTATCATTTTCTTAATGCTCTTTTCATCTAACGAAATAGCAGCACAAAAAGATACTATTGCCCAGCAAAGAACTGCAAGGAAAATGCTACGTCAGGGAAATGAATTGTATCAAAAAGAACAATTCACAGATGCTTCTGTAGCCTATCAAAAAGCATTGGGAAGTAATTCTAATTACGATAAGGCATCCTATAACTTAGGAAATGCATTGTATAAGAATAAAAATTACAAAGAAGCAATACCTCAATATGAATTAACTGCAAAAACCGCAACTGACAAGGCTGTTAGGGCTGAAGCATTTCATAATATAGGAAATGCCATGATGGAGTCTAAAAACTACCAAGGCGCTGTAGACGCTTTTAAAAATGGATTAAGAAACAATCCTATAGATGATGAAACTCGCTATAATTTAGCGGTTGCTCAGCAATTATTAGACAAAGAAAAACAAGATAATAAAGACGATAAAAACAAAGACAAAAATAAGGATAAGGATAAAAAAGACAAAGATAAGAAGGATAAAGGCGATAAGGACAAAGATCAAAAAGACAAGAATAAAAAGGACAAAGACGATAAAGAGAAAGACGATAAGGACAAAGACGGTGACGGAGACAAAGACAAGGATAAAAAACAAGACCCTAAAAAAGATAAAAAGAAAGAACCACAAAAACCAAAACCACAACCCGGTAAAATGACACCTCAGCAAGTAAAGCAATTGTTAGAAAGCTTAAATAATGAGGAGAAAAAAACCCAAAAGAAAATGAATGCTAAAAAAGCAAAAGGTAAAAAGGTAAAACAAGAAAAAGATTGGTAGTTTTACCATTTTAGAAAAAGTTGATGAAGTTGATGAAGTTGAAATTTTACATATCTCTATTTATTTGTTTACTAAGTATTCCTTTAGTTGCACAAGAGGCAACCTTAAAGGCAAAAGTTAGTAAAAACAAACTAGGTGTAAACCAGCGTTTACGCATAGAATTTTCTGTTGATAAGCAAGGAGGAGATAATTTCTCTCCACCAAACTTTGCTAATTTTAAAGTTGTTGGCGGACCAAGTCAATCTGTTAGTCAATCTTGGATTAACGGAAAAGTAACCTTTTCTCAATCTTACACCTACATCATTCAACCCAAAAGAAAAGGAGCATTTTCTATTGCAAGTGCATCTATAAAAGTTGGTGGTAAATTTATAAAATCTGAACCTGTTAAAATAATTGTTTTAGATGCTGTAGAAATTCCTAAAAACCCAAATGACCCAAATTATGTTGCACAACAAAACATTCATTTAGTAGCAGAAATATCGAAAGCGAACCCTTATGTTGGTGAAGGAATTTATGTAGAATATAGACTGTATGTAAGTGAAAATGTAAGTGTTTACGATACTTCTATTTCAGAAGCACCTAAGTATAACGGTTTTTGGAATCAAGACATTAAAGTAAATGATTTTCCAGTAAAAATGGGAAAATACAATGGGGAAAACTACAGATATATTGTACTTCAAAAAGCACTTCTTATTCCAACAAAAACAGGAAAACTTTCTATAGATCCAATGAGAATGGATATTGTAATTGGAGTGCCATCTGGACGGGAAGATTTTTTCGGAAATGCAATCACAAAGAATGTTAGACGAGAATTTGCTTCTACTAAAAAAATAATACGTCCTAAAGCACTTCCTTTAGAAGGAAAACCAGCGAACTTTGCAGGAGCAGTCGGAGACTTTAATTTTAGCGTTGCTTTGAGTAAAGATATTTTAAAAGCAAATGAAACTAGCCAAGTACAAGTAAAAATTTCTGGAAAAGGAAACTTAAAATTATTTGAATTACCTACAGTAGAAACTCCTGCAGAATTAGAAATGTACCAACCGGAAAGAAAAGAACGTGTGCGTGTAAATGCCAGTGGTATTTCTGGTGCTGTAACAGATACGTACACAGTGGTTCCTTTGTACAAAGGAAAGTATAAAATACCAAGTATTTCTTTCTCTTACTTTAATCCAAAAGAAAAAAAATACAAAACAATTGCTACAGAAGACTTCTTTGTAGATGTAAAAGAAGGAAAAGAATTAATTACTGTAGATACTAGTTCTGTAATACAACAAGAAGTTGTTTCTACTGGGAGAAACTTTAGATATATTGCTACTAAAACTAATTTTATAACTGCTAAAAAAATAGATTTTTTTAAATCTAACCTCTTTTATGTTTTATTTTTATTGCCCTTAATTGCAATTCCTGTCGGAGTTTTTATTGGTAAGAAGAATGAAGAGAGAAGTAATGATATTATAGGTAATAAAACTAGAAAAGCAGAAAAATTAGCTAAGAAATATCTTTCTAAAGCACAAAAACAATTGGGGAAAAAAGAAGCCTTTTATGAAGCCCTAGAGCGCGCTCTACATAATTATTTAAAGGCAAAACTAGGCATTGAAACTGCAGAAATAAGTAAAGAAAGAATTACCGAAATTTTAGAAGGTAAAAATGTAAAAGCAGCTACAATTCACCAATTTATTGAAGTATTAAAAAATTCTGATTTCGCTCGGTACACACCTTTTACAGCAACTGAGATGAAAGAAGAATTTGAACGTGCCAAAGCAGTTATTGTCCAATTAGATAAACAGTTATAAGATGAAAAAGATTTTGTTTTTATTGTTAATAATTGCCTACAGTAGTAGTGGCCAAAATGCAGATAGTTTATTTGTTTCTGCTAATGAGCTATATAGAAACGGTGCGTATGAAGAAGCAATTAAAAAGTATACAGAAATTGAAACCCTAGATGCAATCTCTTCAGAGTTATACTTAAACATGGGAAATGCACATTACAAGTTAAATAAAGTTGGCCCAACTATATTCTACTATGAAAAAGCGCTAAAATTAGATCCTTTAAATACTGATGTTAAAAACAATTTAATATTTGCACAACGGCTAGCTTTAGATAATATAAAGGAAGTACCGAAAACTATTTTTCAGAAATTTAATAAAAATTATTTACAAATATTATCGTTTGATGAATGGGCAATAGTGGTTGTTATTTTTTCTTTTTTAACCGCTATTTTATTCTTATTATTTTACTTTGGATATGCTCCTACTAAAAAAAGAATCTACTTTAGTGCAAGTATATTTAGCTTTATACTGTTACTTTTTGTCGTTTTTATTACCTATAATCAATACAATCAAACAAAAAACAAAAAAGAAGCAATTGTTTTTGCGGAGAAAACGGCAATTAGAAATGCGCCAACCCTAAACTCTGAAGAAGTTTTTATATTACATGAAGGTGCAAAAGTAATTGTATTAGATGCTATTGATAATTGGAAAAAGATTAAATTAGCAGACGGAAAACAAGGCTGGATAATTTCTGAAGAAATTAAAGAATTTTAAACAACACTTGATGAAAAAAAAGATAGCAATTGTCTTTACTATTATTTTTACACTTTTTATTGTGAGTCCCGCAATACTATCCGTTGTAGAAGAAAGTTTTGACATCTCTATTCTTTTTAATGTTGGTGAAGAGGAAAATAATCAAAATGAAATTTCTAAAAATTTTGATTTGAAAATTTCTGAAATAAAAAAAACTGATTCCCTTTTTAATTCTTTAAAAAAAAGGAATTCACTAAACTACCGGTTAAAAAAATACACAGATATTTATCAAAAGAATACCTACCCTCCTCCAGAATTTCTGTAAATTTTCCAAAAAAACTCACAAACTTTAACTTTATACCTGTCGCAAATATACCGATGGGTTAAATTATTTATTTTTTTATGAAAAAATTATTTTCAAACATAAAAGGAGATGCTTTTGGTGGTATCACTGCAGGTATTGTTGCACTTCCACTAGCCTTAGCTTTCGGTGTATCATCTGGATTGGGGCCAAGTGCAGGATTATACGGTGCTATATTTATTAGTTTCTTTGCAGCCTTATTTGGTGGAACAAATACACAAATTTCTGGACCAACCGCGCCAATGACCGCTGTTAGTATGGTTGTAATTGCGGGTATTGTTGCTGCCAATGACGGAGATGTTACCAAAGCTTTGCCAGCTATTTTAACTGTTTTTATTTTAGCCGGTTTATTTCAAATTATATTAGGTGTTATTGGTTTAGGTAAATACATTAGATACATTCCATACCCAGTGGTCTCTGGATTTATGACCGCAATTGGTCTTATCATATTACTTACGCAAATATTGCCTTCTGTTGGCTATTATCCTAAAGAAGATACTGTGTTCGTAGAAACCTTTAAGCCACAGGCCAAAGAAGTAATTTTAAAAAACCTTCTAAAAGAAGAAGCTGGTGAGAAGATTTTAGTTATTGAAAACTTTGAGGAAACCATTAAAAGAGCTGATAAAATTTCAAATGCAGATATCTTAAAAGAATCAGAAAATTTAGCTGCAAAAGAAACTTCTGGTGCTTTAGGTGCAATTAAAGCATTGCCAAGAGCCGTTCAAAATATTGACTGGTTAGAATTAATGCTCGCACTAGGAACTATTTTTATAATCTATGGTTTTAAAAGAATTACCACTAAAGTACCTAGCACACTTGTTGCGCTAGTTGTAATGTCTGGTGTTGCGGTTGGATTTGGTTTAGATTATAGAACTATTCAAGAAATACCAAGTGGAATTCCCATTCCCAAATGGGAAATTTTTACTGGGTTTAGCCTGTCTAGTATTACACCTTATATTTTTACAGCATTAACTTTAGCGCTCCTAGGTGCAATTGATTCTCTATTAACGAGTGTAGTTGCAGATAATATGACTAAAACCAAACACAAGCCAAATAAAGAGTTAATTGGACAAGGAATTGGAAATAGTATTGCAGCTTTGTTTGGAGGTATTCCAGGTGCAGGTGCAACCATTAGAACCGTGGTAAATATAAATGCTGGTGGAAAAACAAAACTTTCTGGAATGATTGCAGGAGTTATGTTGCTATTGATAATGCTGGGCTTAGGACCGATTGCTTCTAAAATTCCAGCAGGTGTTTTAGCAGGTATATTAATTACGGTTGGTATTGGTGTAATGGATTATAAAGGATTAAAAGCAATACCATATTTACCAAGAGATGTTAAAATAGGACCTATTAAACTGAGTTCTGAAGTTTTAATAATGATGGTAGTTTTACTACTCTCTACTTTCTGGAACTTAGTATATGCCGTTGGAATTGGTCTAGTCATTGCATCGCTAATGTTTATGAAAAAAATTGGTGATTTAACCGCAGAAAGATCAAATGTAAAATCATTAAAAGAAGAATCTTGGGCAGATGAAATTGCTTTTCCAGAAAACTTAAAAGAAAAAGTGTTTATTAAGCACATTAAAGGGCCTTTATTTTTTGGTTCTACAAGTGAATTTCAAGCACTTTCGCAACAGATTCCTGAATCTGCAAAAACCGTAATTATGCGTCTAGGCAGAATGCAATATATGGATCAATCTGGTTTGTATGCTATGGAAGATATGTTGCAAGATCTAAAGAAAAAAAATATCGAAGTATTGTTTGTCAACTTATTACAACAACCAAGATATATGATGGAAAGAATTGATATCATTCCAGATTTTATTCCAAAAGAACATATTTTTAAGGGTTTTTCCCCTTGTGTTCAATGGATAAAAGAAAATATAACAGACGAATCTTAAAATTAAAAAATTATGTCGCACATAATCAAAGCAATTACAAAAGAAGTACAAGATAAATTAACACCAATGCTTGTCTTAGAGGATTTCATTGAGGGAAACTCTCGTTTCACAGAAAATAAAGCAAATACAGCAGATCACAAAGCATTAATTACACAGACTACAACTGGGCAGCATCCAAAAGCAATTGTACTTTCTTGTATAGATTCTAGAGTACCTGTAGAATTAATTTTCGACCAAACTATTGGTGATGTTTTTGTGGCAAGAGTTGCAGGAAATTTTGAAAACACAGATATCTTAGGAAGCATGGAGTATTCTTGCAAGGTCGCAGGAAGCAAATTGGTTTTTGTACTAGGACACGAAAGTTGTGGGGCGGTCAAAGCTGCCTGCGACCATGTAGAATTAGGTAATATTACTGCCATGTTAGCCAACATACAACCGGCAGTAAAAAAATCTGAGGGAGAAGTTTCTGGAGAGCACAACTCTTCAAACACCGGGTTTGTTGACAAAACAATTGAAAACAATGTACGCTTAACAATAGAGAGGATTAGAGAAAAAAGTCCGATTCTTAAAGAAATGGAGGCCATGCAAGAAATTAAAATTGTTGGTGGTGTATACCACATCAGTAGCGGAAAAGTAACACTACTTTAATATAAAAAAACCGAGATTTTCATCTCGGTTTTTTTATACTCTTTAGTTTTAATACTATTAGATGCTATCTATTCAAATCTGGAATTACTAGCTCATCTTCATTCTTTATAATTGAAGGAAATATCGTTGGCGCAATCTTTTTTACGGGAGCATACAAAATCGATTCGTCTAAAGTTTCTTTTTTCACAAACGGAATTGTGTCATTCATTTTTCCAAAAAAAATAAAAACAACACTTAAAATTAATCCTATTTTTATCGCCCCAAAAACACCACCTAATATCTTATTAATAACACCCAATGCAGCAAAGTCTGCCAACTTTGTAAGCATTTTACCTAGCAACGCAATTGTAACTATGATTGTAATAAAAGTTCCTGCAAATGCTGCTAAGGAGACATATTCTTGATCCCAAGAAACGGCTTCTTTTAAAAAGTCTCCAATAAAATATGAAAAATGTATTGCACCATAAACACCCCCTATTAATGCCGCTAAAGAAGCAACTTCAACAAACAGGCCTTTCATAACTCCTCTTACAAAGCCAAATATTAAAGGTGCTGCAATAACAATATCAAAAACATTCATTTCATAAATTTTCTCAAACCTACATCTTTTTTTTAATATTTAAAAATGGACATTGTATCTTTGTGAAATTAAAACCAAATACAATGCAAAAAGTAATTAACTTAAAAGAAAAATGGGATTTGTTAGTTGCAAAACTAACAGCACAATTTGCCGATGGAGAGGAGTTAAATATGGATGGTATTATCTATTTAATTGGCGTGCAAGAATTAGGTAAAGAAAGCACCAGTTATAAAAAAGATGAAAAAGTAAACTTAATGCATATTGCCATTTGCAAATTACTTGAACCTTATGGTTATTATGAGTTTGATTATTATGATGATGATAGTTGGCCACACTATAAAATAATTACAGAATTACCTAATTTAAAACCAGGTGAACAGACGGTTTTAATGAAAGAAGCAATTGTAAATTATTTTGATGTCTTGTCTTATTTAGAAGCTTAAGTAACACGCAACTTTCTTATTAAGACAGACAATAGCTTTGGGAAGAACCGTTTTACATACACTCCTAATTTTTCTTTTGCGCCTGCAATACACACTTCTTCTTTTTTATTTTTTATAGCCTTTAACATTAAGTTAGCACAGCACTCTGGAGACATTCCATTACTTGTTGCAACATCCATTTTTCCTTGCGGTGCGCCATTACCTATTAATGCGTTTTTAGAAATATTGGTATTTATAAAACCAGGGCAAAGCAAGGTTACTGTAATATTGTTTTGATGATTTTCTGCACGAAGACTGTCAAAAAAACCATGTAAAGCATGCTTACTTGCTGCATAACTAGAGCGCAAAGGTGTACCAATTTTACCAACAATACTCGTAGTAGTTACAAAATGACCTTCTTGCTTTTCAATAAAATGAGGTAAAATTGCTTTTGTTAATGCCACGGTTCCTAGATAATTAATATCCATAATTCGTTTGTCTACATGAATAGTAGTCTCTGCAGCTAAAGAACGCTGACTTATACCTCCATTATTTATTAAAATATCAATTTTACCAAAAGCTTTTATAGCCTCTACTGCCTTTAATGCTAAACTTGTATAATTTTCTAAATCTAAAGGAATAATTTTTATATGCTCCGGATGAGCACATGCCTGTTTTACCAATTCTAAAGATGCCGTATTTCTAGATGATAAAATAAGTTTACATTGCTGCTTAGAAAGCGTTATTGCCAACGCCTTCCCAATTCCTGAAGAAGCACCAGTAATCCAAATTATTTTGTTAAAAAAATACATACTTTGGTTTTTATGAATCCCAATATACCAAATTTGAAGAAGAAATAGTACTTTTGGTATGCTTCTAGAAAAGAGTATTTCTAGAAACTAAATCAATATAAAAAATGAAAAAAATAGCCCTACTAATTATCTTAATATCTTCATTTGCGCAAGCTCAATTTTCTATAAACGGAACCTTAACCCATAGTTTAGATACAGATTGGGTAGTTTTATATAGAATTGAGGGTTCTAAACCGCAATTTGTTCAGAATACAACCATTAAAAAAGATACTCTTTTAATTGAAGGTAAAAAAAAGGCCATTAATATTTTTAAATTTGAATTACCCGCAACTGCAAAAGCTGGCACTTATAGAGTTCGTTATAGAACACGTGGAATAAGCTTTGTAGATTTTATCTTTAATAAGGAAGATGTAAGTTTTACATTTCATCCAGATTACCCACAACAAGCTATTTTATTTTCTAAATCAAAAGAAAATATAGTTTATAAAAACTACTTAAAAGACATTTCTAAGCAACAACAAAAGTTAGACTCATTGCAGATTAAAGCTATTGAAAATCTTGAAATAGACTTAGATCAAGCCTATAAAACTGCGCTCAAAAGAATAAATGGTATACAAGAAAAATATATAGAAAGTACAAAAAATATGTACGTATACCCTTTTATTAAAGCTTCTTTGAGAGTAAACTCAGCAGAAATTAAAACCAATCTGCAAGACTACATGTATGCCGTGAAGCATACTTTTTTTGACCCTATAGACTTTTCAAATGAAACGCTTATAAACTCTTCTTTTTTAGTTGATAGAATTGCAGATTATATCTTTTACATGAACTATTCAGAGGACAAAACAACCCAACAAGCACTTTATAAAAGCGCTGTAAAAACTGTTTTCACCAAGATTGAAGATTCCGTTTTAAAAAAATATATAATTGAATTTTTAATTGAAAAATTTGAGGAAAATAATAACTTCAGAATGATAGATTTTCTTTTTAAAAATTATTACGACGCACTACTAAAATCTTTACAAAATGCTACATTTAAGACTGAGAAAATAAAATTACTAGCAACCGCAATTGGCAGCATAGCTCCTAATTTTTCTTGGAAAGAGCACGGCAAAGACTTTCAACTTTCTACCTTAAATGAAGCAAAAAACTATCTATTGGTTTTCTGGAGCACAGGCTGTTCTCACTGTTTAAAAGAAATTCCTGAATTATATACCTTTTTACAAGACAAAAAGAATCTTAAAGTGATTGCCTTTGCTATGGAAAACAATGAAGTACGTTGGAAAAGCCTCAAGGCTACACTACCCAATTGGCACCATGTTTTAGGTTTAAATAAATGGGAAAATAAAACTGCAAAAGCATATAATATAAATGCGACACCTAATTATTTTATATTAGATGCCAATAAAAAAATAATTGCAAAACCAATTCCTTTAGAAGAATTAAAACACTTAATCCGTAAGTTATAATTTAAAAAATTACTTCTTTATTGATTTTTTTAACGAAGCAATTACAATACCAGTAATTACTAATAATGCCCCAAAAAGCTGAAATAAGGTTAAAGTTTCATTTAAAAAAATAGCAGCCAATACAATGGTAGATATCGGGCCAATACCAGAAACGATTGCGAAATTAGAAGAACTAATTATTTTAATGGAATAGGAAACTAAAAAAGACGGAATTACAGTTGCAAAAACAGCTATTAAAAAACCCAAACCATATACCTGCCAAGGCAAGTTAAAAAGGGCTATTTCATTCGTGAAACTATAGTGCAAAAAAACACTACAACAAGAAACTAACATGGCATATGTAGTAAATTTTACAACCCCAAATTTCGGGATTAACCAACCACTTCCTGCCAAATAAGAAGCGTAAGTAATTGCACTTAAGAGCACAAAAAAGCCACCAATATATACTTCATTTCCCGCAATAGCTACTTCCTCTGAAAAAGCAATTAAAATGCCTAAATAAGACAAAAATATAGCAATTATTTGCGTTTTTGTAATTGGTTGCTTTAAAAATAACCTATTTAATAAAATTACAATTGTTGGGTATACAAACAAAATGATGCGCTCTAAGCTTGCTTTTATATAAGTTAAACCCACAAAATCGAACAAACTTGCAAGATAGTACCCTACCAAACCAAAAAACACCAGCCAGAGATAATCTTTTCTAGTCGTTTTTATTTCTTGTGCACCGTTTCTATGCAGATAGGCAATAACTATATAAAAAGGAAAAGAAAATAACATTCTTAAGAGCAACATGGTAATGGCATCAACTTCATAATTATAAGCAAGTTTTACCATTACAGCTTTAGAGGAAAATAGAATAACACCTAAAATTCCTAAAGAAACACCTAACAAAAACTTTTTTACCATCATAAAACGAAAGTAGTCTTTACTTTTACCTTCCTTATTTTACAAATTTTTGAATTATGATGTTCAGATAACAAATAAAAATTTAAAAATGCAAAAAAGCATCTTCTAAGTGCTCAATTTTTGTGGTATTATTTTTATGAATAATCGCAATAATATCAAAACGAACCTCTACATCTAAGTCTTTTTCGATTACATAATAATCTATTGCAGAAAGTAATAATTTAATCTTTTTAGGGTTTACAAAATCTTGTGGGTCTCCAAAATAATCTGTAGACCTTGTTTTTACTTCTACAACTGCTAAAATATTCTCTTTTTGAGCAATAATGTCTACCTCTGCTTTTAGATAACGATAATTCTTTTCTAGGATTTGATAACCATTTTTAATTAAAAAATCAATCGCTAATTTTTCTCCTTTTTTACCAAGCTCGTTATGATCTGCCATTCGTTTAATTGTTGCTAAATATAACTGAATAGTTTTCCTTGTCTGCTACTAATTGAATATTCCTTCCAAAAATTAAAGCTCTATTATCTGCCTCATGTCCTGCAGGAAAATTAAATAAAACAGGAATATGTTGGGGAACAACCTCTAAGATTAACTGCTCTACAGAACTTCCCCAATTCGTAGAATTCTGTTTTATAGAAGATATATCTCCAACAATAACTGCTTTTAATTTTGTAAAATAACCTGCACGTTTTAAGCTCTGTAACATTCTATCTATTGAATATTTATACTCGCCAATTTCTTCGATAAAAAGAATTTTACCATCCGTATTTAATTGACTTTCTGAACCTAACATTGAAGTTACAATTGCAAGGTTTCCACCTACTAATTGTCCGATTATTATTTCTGACAAAGGAATTCTATTGTCTATTGCCGATGGAATTGTATAGGAAAGTGGTGCGCCAAACAAAGCCTTTTTAAAACTAGCAATAGTCTGTATAATTTCTTCTGGGTTTTCTTCTAAACTAGTTGCCAACATTCCATGAATAGTTTCTACTCCAAAATTATGAACATGGCCGTGGAATGCAGTAACATCCGAATATCCAATAATCCATTTTGGAAACTGTTTAAAAGTACTAAAATCTAACAAGTCTAAAATTCTAACAGAACCATAACCTCCTCTAGCTACCCAAATTGCTTTGATGTTTTTATTGTCTAAAGCACTTTGAAAATCTGAAGCTCTTTCTGCATCTGTACCCGCAAAATGATTATTTTGATTGAATATGTTTTTTCCTAAAACAACATGTAAGCCCCATTTTTCAGCTAATCTCTTTGCTTCCAAAACAGTGGTTATTCTCTTTTTTAAAATTCCTGCAGGAGCAACAATAGCAATAGTATCTCCTTTTTTAAGATACGTGGGTGTTCTTAATGTGTTCGTTTTTTCTTGTGCATTTATTGATGCAGAGATCATCAAAAGTAAAGCTGTAAATACTATATATTTCATCATTTATATTTTTTATGCCAACCTAAATTTAAATTTAAACCCAAACCAACGTAGCTTTTTTTAGCAATATTTGCATGCAGTTTAATACCAAAAGACCTTCCAAATCCTGTAGGTTTTCCAACGGGAATTAAACCGTACATAACTCTAAACCGCTTCTTTTTAGAATGAAACCAATGGGTACCTATTTCTATTGGAAAACCAAAATAATTATATCTTTTATCAATTTTTCCATCACGTGTACTATTGTAAGAAATTCCACCAGAAAAATGATAAGAAAAACCGTCTACCACATATCTTTTACCAAATAACAAAGAAAATTGTTCTGTTGCTGAATTTATTTTTGGAATTGGAACAAAGAACAAAATACCTATTTTTAGATCTGTAATTGTGGCATATTTAAAAGTAACTAAGTTATTTTTTAATTGATAGTTTATATCAAAACTTGCATGTAAACCTTTTAACCCACCAGTTACATACCCTAAATTCATTCCTGTAAAAAATATAGGATTTGTCTTTACTCTTAAAGAGTCTTGCTTTTCTTGTGAAAATACAAATGAAAAACTCATCAAAAATAAAAAGCTAAATAGCACCGTTTTCTTCATAATTTCTAATGTTTTTTGTTTCTAAAAGCCCAAAAAATACATTCCTGTAAATGTATCTATTTTCAATGACTTTTAAAACTCGGTTTTTTGTACTTTTGTCTCTCAATAATTAGTCCAAAATCAACACAAAGAACACATGAGTGCTCCAAAAAGATATACAATTACCGCAGCATTGCCTTATACAAATGGTCCAATTCATATTGGCCACTTAGCAGGTGTGTATGTTCCTGCAGATATTTATGCGCGCTATTTGCGCTTAATTGGTAAAGATGTTGCCTATATTTCTGGTTCTGATGAGCATGGTGCTGCCATACCTATGAGAGCAAAAAAAGAAGGGGTTTCTCCGCAAGTTATCATCGATAAATATCACGGTATCATCAAAAAATCTTTTTTAGATTTTGGAATTTCTTTTGACAATTACTCTAGAACCTCTTCTAAGATTCATCATGAGACTGCCTCAGATTTTTTTACAAAAATGTATAATGACGGAGAGTTTATTGAAGAAGTTTCTGCACAATTATATGATGCAGAAGCAAATCAGTTTTTAGCAGATAGGTTTGTTGTGGGTACTTGTCCTAAATGTGGTTTTGAAGAAAGCTATGGCGATCAATGTGAAAGCTGTGGTACTTCGCACAACGCTACAGATTTAATAAACCCTAAATCGGCAATTACAGGGAATATACCTACAGTAAAAGAAACAAAACACTGGTTTTTACCTTTAGACAAACACGAAGATTTTTTACGTAAATGGATTTTAGAAGGTCATAAAAAAGATTGGAAACCAAATGTGTACGGACAAGTAAAATCTTGGGTAGAAGACGGTTTAAGACCCAGAGCGGTAACTAGAGATTTAGATTGGGGAATTCCTGTTCCCTTAGAAGGAGCAGACGGCAAGGTTTTATATGTGTGGTTTGACGCACCTATTGGTTATATTTCATCTACCAAAGAATGGGCTGCAAGAGAAGGCAAAAACTGGGAAGATTATTGGAAAAAAGAAGATACTAAAATGGTTCACTTTATAGGGAAAGACAATATTGTTTTTCACTGTATTATTTTTCCTGCGATGCTTAAAGCACACGGAGATTATATTTTACCAGACAATGTGCCTGCCAATGAATTTTTAAATCTAGAAGGGAATAAATTATCGACTTCTAAAAACTGGGCTGTTTGGTTGCATGAGTATTTAGAAGAGTTTCCAAATCAGCAAGATGTTTTGCGTTATACATTAACCGCAAATGCACCAGAAAGTAAAGACAACGATTTTACTTGGAAAGATTTCCAGGCAAAAAACAACAATGAATTGGTTGCCATTTTTGGTAACTTTATAAACAGAGTTGTCGTTTTAACGAACAAATATTATAACGGAATTGTGCCCGCACCAAATGACTTTTCTGAAATTGATGAAGATGTTTTAGCAGCTATCAAAGAGTTTCCACTTACCATTGGAAAGTCTATTGAAAGGTATCGTTTTAGAGAAGCTAGCCAAGAATTAATGAGTTTAGCAAGACTTGGAAACAAGTATTTAGCAGATGAAGAACCTTGGAAAGTTATAAAATTAGATGAAGAACGCGTGCAAACAATCATGTATGTTGCACTTCAAATTTCTGCAGCATTAGCTGTGGTTTCTGAACCTTTTTTACCTTTTAGCGCTACAAAATTAAAAAATATTTTAAATATTGATGCAAGCTTGTCTTGGGAAGATGTAACTGAAAATACAGTTTTATTAGCAGCAACACACAAAATAAATAAAGCTGAATTATTATTTTCTAAAATTGAAGACAAAGAAATTGAAGCACAAGTAGAAAAATTAGCGGCAACTAAAATTGCGAATGAGCAAGAAAATAAAGTAACAACACCACAAAAAGAAACGATAGAATTCGAAGATTTTACAAAATTAGACATTAGGGTAGGAACTATTTTAGAAGCTGAAAAAGTTGCAAAAACTAAGAAACTTTTAAAACTAAAAGTGGATGTGGGTATAGACATAAGAACTATTGTGTCTGGAATTGCAGAAAGTTTTTCACCAGAAGAAATTATTGGTTTGCAAGTGTCTGTTCTAGTAAACTTAGCACCTAGAAAAATTAGAGGTGTAGAAAGCCAAGGAATGATTTTAATGACCGATACTCCGGATGGCAAATTAGCTTTTGTAGCGCCCTCAAAGGAGGTTAAAAACGGACAAGCAGTTAGCTAATGCTTAAAATAGCAAATCATCCTATTTATAGACATCAGTTAGCAGAAGGGCATCGTTTTCCTATGGAGAAATATGACCTTTTACCGCAACAATTAATCTACGAAGGAACCTGTACTGAAGAGAATTTCTTTGAACCAGAAGTTCCAAATTACAAGCATTTTTTTACCGTTCATGATCCTGAATATTTTTTCGATTTATTAAATATTACATTAAATCAAAAAGCGGCAAGAAAAATTGGTTTTCCACTTTCTGAAGTTTTAATAGAAAGAGAAATGGTAATTGCAGATGGAACGATGAAAGCTTCTGAATTTGCAATAGAAAACGGAATTGCAATGAATATTGCAGGTGGCACGCACCATGCATTTTCTAATCGTGGTGAAGCTTTTTGCATGTTAAATGATCAGGCAATTGGTGCAAAATACTTGCAGCAAAAAGGTTTGGCTAAAAAAATATTAATTGTAGACTTAGATGTACATCAAGGAAACGGAACTGCAGAAATCTTTCAAAATGATGCTTCTGTTTTTACTTTTTCTATGCATGGAAAAAGTAATTATCCTTTTATTAAAGAAAAAAGTGATTTAGATATTGCACTAAAAAATGCTACAAAAGATGCTGAATATTTAGCGGTCTTAAAAGAAATACTTCCAAAACTAATCAACCAAGAAAAACCAGATTTTATTTATTATTTGTGTGGTGTAGATGTTATTGAAACTGATAAGCTAGGCAAGCTAGGACTGACCATTAACGGCTGTAAAGAAAGAGATAACTTCGTGTTACAAACTTGCTTCGATTTAAAAATCCCAGTTATGTGTTCTATGGGTGGTGGTTATTCTTTAGATATTAATATTATAATAAATGCCCACGCAAATACATTTAGATTGGCCCAAGAAATTTACTTTTAACTAAAAATCCTAAAAAAATTCTTCTCAAGATTAATTTAAAAACACAAGTGTATTCTATTTTAAAATGCACGAATTAACCTAGAATACTCGTTTTATTTAGCTGTTTTATAAAAGGTTGTCTATACATTCTTTTCCCTAAAGCGGCGTTAATGGCATTGGCAACTGCACCTCCTGCAGGTGGTAAACCTGGCTCCCCTAAACCTGTTGGCGAGTTTTGATTTTCTACAAAATGAACTTCAACTTCTGGAGTATCATTCATTCTTATCAATCTATACGTATCAAAATTCTTGTATTCTGGTTGGCCGTTTTTAAAAGAGAAATCGCTGTACATTGCATGTCCAATTCCGTCTAAAACCCCACCTTCGACTTGGTTTCTTGCACCTGTTGGGTTTACAACAATACCACAATCTACAGCAACTGTAACTTTTTTAATAATTGGTAAACCATTTTTTAGCTCAATATCTGCAATCTCGGCAACATGTGTATTATGACTATAATATGCTGCAAAACCTTGGAAAACGCCTTCTTTTGTGTTTCCCCACTTTGCTTTTTCTCGCACTAATTTAATAGTGTCTTCCATTCTTTGACCAGAATATTCTATGCGGCTATCAGTTGTGTTTTTTACATTTTGTAGTAAATCTAAACGCAATTGAATGGCATCTACATTTAATTCTGTAGCCAGCTCATCAAAGAAACTTTGTTCTGCAAAAGCTAAAAAATTTGTATAAGGCGCACGCCAAGCGCCCGTGGTAATATTACTCTTATAATTACCTGTTTCTACTTTATAATTAGGAATACATCCTGCAGGAAAAAAGTTAGGAATAGAACCATACATATTGCTACCAATAGCGGCTTCTATTAAATGATACCCAGTTACTCTTCCTCCCTTTAAAGCTGCTTTAATTCTATATTTTACAGCAGGTTTATAAATACCTGTAGTCATATCATCTTCTCTTGTAGAAACAAGTTTTACTGGCTTTTTAATGAAATTAGATATTTCTGCAGCTTCATATACAAAATCTCCATACAATCTTCTACCAAAGCCACCTCCCATTCTTGTCATTTCTAAATGGATTTTATCCAAATCAAAATCTAATAAATCTGCAACAACTTTTGCTGCATATTCTGGTGTTTGTACAGGACCAACTAAGTGAATTTTTTCTGCAGTTACGTTTGCATAAAAATTCATTGGCTCCATACAATTGTGTGGTAAAAAAGGTGAATGGTATGTTTTTTCTATTATTTTGTCTGCTATTAAAAATGCATTTTCTACAGCACCATCTTCTCTCTTTATGTTTAAGTTTTTACCCTCTAAAATAGCAGTTAAAGCCTTGTCGTGGTCTTCTGTAGACTCTAATTGGCTCTCATTTTCCCAAATAGCAGAGAGTGCTTTTTTACCTTTTATTGCAGCCCATGTGTTTTCTGCAATTACAACTACCTTGTCTGTTTTAGATAATTTAACTGTCCAGTTACTTTTGCCTGCTTCTACAAATTTTCTAACTTTATCTCCTATAGTAATTACATCTATTACTCCGTTTACTTTCTTCGCTTCAGCCGCATCAAAGCTTTTTAATTTTTGCCCAAAAGAAGGGGGTCTTAATACAGAAGCAATCACCATTCCAGCCGCTTTATAATCTAAACCAAACAATGGTTTTCCTGTAATAATTTTATCAATATCTACATTTACTATTTCTTGCCCAATAATGGTAAAATCTTTAGGGTCTTTTAGTTTTACCCCGTCTGGCACTTTTAATACTGCAGCTTCTTTTACAACATCTCCATATCCTAATCTTTCTCCATTTTGATTTGTAATAATTCCTTTAGAAGTTTTTAAAGTTGCTGCGTCTACATTCCACTTTGCGGCTGCAGCATTTAGCAACATTTGTCGTGCCGTTGCTCCCGTTTGCCTAAGCGCATCCCAACCAAAACGAATAGATTGACTACCTCCCGCTAATTGTCTGGTATAATTATTTGTATCTAAAACTCCTTGTGCAACTGTTACGTTTTTCCAATCTATATCTAATTCTTCTGCAATAAGCATTGGCATGGATGTTTTTACCCCTTGCCCGATTTCTGGGTTTGGAGAAAAAATGGTTACATACCCTTTGTCAGAAATTTTAATAAATGCGTTAAAATCGTTAAAATTTAAACTTGCAATATCTATTGGCATTTTTGCCTCTAATTTACATGCAGTCAATAAATTAAACCCAATTAACATTCCGCCACCTGCTAAAATAGATGTCTTTAAAAAATTACGGCGACTAAAATTATCTTTTTCGTGTAGTTTCATTTTTTCTAAATTTTACAACCCCAATTTTCATGGGAATAACAGTTTTACGAATGCTTCCTCTTAAAACCTCGCAGGAACTCTTGTTATTTATGACATTTTTTTTGAGGCAACCAACACTGCTTTTTCTATTCTATTATAAGAAGCACACCTGCAAATATTACCCTGCATAGCGGCTCTTATTGCTACTTCTGATGGATGCTTATTTGCTGCTAAAAATGCAGAAGCGGTCATAATTTGTCCTGTTTGGCAATACCCACATTGTGGCACATCTATCTCTTTCCAAGCCTCTTGTACTGGGTGCTCTCCGTCTATCGACAAACCCTCTATTGTAGTAATTTTCACATCCTCTAATATAGAAACTTGTAGTTGGCAACTTCTTGAAGCCACACCATTTATGTGCACGGTACAAGCGCCACATTGAGCAATACCGCAACCAAATTTGGTGCCTACTAAATTTAGTTCGTCTCGCAAAACCCATAGCAAAGGGGTGTCTTCATCTGCAGAAACAGCAACTTGCTTACCGTTAACGTTTAAAATGTAATTTGGCATAAGTAGATGGTTTAAAATTATGAAGTAAGATACAAAAAAATGTTATTCTTATTTATAGAAGAGTTTGGTTTTTGTATTTCTTAAGGAAGCTTATGCACTAGCGATAATGTACTCTTTCGTATTCTTATAATGTTTAACAGTTTGACCTATTTCTTTGTTTATTAATTGAATTCTAGATTTAAAAATTAGCTAAATGTTGACTCTTTGAACCCCACTTTATATAAACCCCTTTCCAAAAGTTGCTTCTGTAGTACAATCTCCATAAATATCTGCATGATCGGGTGTATGGTTTCCGTTTTCTACACAAAACTGAATCATATCTGCCTGTTCTTTTGTAGAAAACTATTTGTCCCAAGTACCCCTACACATGCACCTAATAATTATTTTTGAATCTATTTTTCTTGTTTTTTATTTACAATGGTTGGACTTGCTTGAGCCGTTGAGTACACCACTAAATCTTCAATATTTACATGATATGGTCTTGTAATAACAAAATGAATAATATCTGCAATATCTTCTGCTTGCAGCGCCTTGTATCCTGTATAAACTGATTTTGATTTTTCTAAATCACCTTTAAAGCGAACTTCTGAAAACGCTGTTTCTACAGCTCCTGGGTGAATTGCAGAAACACGAATGTTGTGTTTATTTAAATCAACTCTCATCGCTTTATTTAAAGCGTTTACGGCATGTTTAGAAGCGCAATATACATTTCCGTTAGGATACACTTCTTTCCCAGCAATAGAGCCAATATTTACAATAAAACCATTATTTCTTGCTATCATCTGCGGAAATATTGCTTTCGAAACATAGAGTAATCCTTTTACATTAATATCTAACATTGCGTCCCAATCATCAATATCTCCATCTTGTATGCTAGACAAACCATGCGCATTGCCTGCATTATTAATTAAAACATCTATTGTCTTAAAGTTCTCTGGAAGCGATTTAATAGCCTTTTCAACTTCGTCTCTTTTCGAAACATCAAATTTTAAGGTGGTAACGTCTGTAAGTTTGCCTAATTCTTGTTGAAGACTCTCTAAACGATGAGCTCTTCTTCCGCAGAGAATTAAACGAATATTGTTTTTTGCAAAAAGTTCTGCTGTAGCTTTTCCTATTCCAGAAGTTGCGCCGGTTATAAATGCTGTTGGGTTCATTTTTTTGATTTTATCTTTATACTTGCACAATTTCTGAGGTTACAACCTCATATAGTTCTCTAAAATTATGAAAACTAGCTCTTATTTTTAACTTTAAAAAAGATACTTTTTCATCAATTATTAACAAAGAAAAAACCGTCCTCCTCAGGACGGTTTATCTTTCAATTGGTTCTTAAGGAAAAACCAACTAAAAATCAACTAACCAAACTTTACTTTAAACTTCCTCTTCTTTTTTTTGTTTGTCTTTTTACTTTCGTACGTTTTCTATCGGAATTTCTTACCGTAGCTTTCTTACTTTTTTTAGGAGCATCTCCTTTCAAATACTGTATATAACCGCTTCCTTCAAAATCATATGTAGTTTCTGAATCTAAATTATATAAACGAATCTTTCCATCATTTACAATACTCAATTCAAACTCTTCAACATCTCCACTATCATAATTAAGAGTTAATATCTTTAGATTTTGAAAACCCACAACATCGTATACTTCATATCCACCAACGTAACTCCAATTGATATCTACAACTTGCGTGCCAAAGTTGTCTTGTGAACTGTAAAAGGTTGTTATGTTTTCTGAGGTAAAGCCTAAATAGTTCTCTTCATCAAAAGGATTTACTACACCGCCTTCGGTAAGTGTTTTTTCCCAAGCATCATATTCTTGTAAAAAATATTCTATATTTTCGTAAAACAATTGGTCATAATCGAACGTATTTGTTTGATATCCTATTAAAAAATAAGTAACATTCTGTCTATAATTATACAATCTAATTTCATTTGAAGAAGTAACTGTAACTTCAAAATCGTTGCTACCATCTAGATTATGTATTGTCTCTAAAACTCCTGAAAAAGTATTATAAGTCCCAACATTTATTCCGAAGCCATTTCCCGTAAAGCCAATATCTGCAATATTATTATTTGCATATAAAATTCCGTTTAAAAAGGATAATGTAAACGCTCTTGATACGAAAGGGATGTCTCCGTTACCAATTGTTCTGTGGTAATCTACGTACCACAAATCATAATTAGAAACAACTTGTTCTAAAAAAATTTCTTGTTCTCTAAAGTCATCTTCAAAAACTGTGGAACAAGAACTTAAAAGCACTCCTATAATAATAAAAAGTAATTTTAAAAATTTCATAAGTTATAGTTTTAGGGTTACATTTATGAATATTCAAAATACGTGCCAAAAATAAAACCACTAAAAATTTAGTGGTTTTTGTAATAAATAAAGTAGTTACTTATTTCTTATTCATAGAAGGAAAAGGAATCGATTGTACTTTCTTTATATTTTCAATCTTAAAATACACCGTTTTATTCTCTTTTTTATAGCTAAGCATTGCCTCATTTTCTTTTAATTGAAAAGGAAATTCTTCTAAACTAGGTAGTGTATTTTCTAATTCTTTTGTGATATCTGCGTCTAAAATTAGATTTCTATTCTTTCTTTTTGAAGTCGAGAAATGAGCAATAATTCGGGTGAATTTGTCAATTTTAGAAACTTCTACCTTGGTTCTTTTCCCTTGAAAATATAAAGCAACAAAAATAACTTCTGATACATCTTCTATGTGAATCTCTACCTTTGTTCCGCTAACTCCTGGTTGCCCGCCAACCCACTTATTATAAAATGCTTTTTCTACTTTAAGTATTGGGTTTTTGACTAAAGTGCTGCCTCCACATTGTGAAAAACCAAGCAATATGACTAAAATGGATAAAATTTTTATAGTTTTCATAGTATTATATTTCTTTATATAATTCAAATTTTATGCCAAGATAAAATATAATCCGCTTAGCGAAACGGATTATATAATTTTCAAAATAAATAAATTTACTGCTTGCTACCCATAAGCAACAATTCATTTGCTAAAATCTCTGTAACATATCTTTTTTCACCTTCTTTAGTGTCATAAGATCTATTGGTTAATTTACCTTCTATTGCAATTTCCTGACCTTTATTTACATAGTTTTCTACTACGTTTACAAGACCCCCTTTTATAACAATGTTGTGCCAAAAAGCACGTTCTACTTTGTTACCCTCTTTGTCTTTGTAACTATCATCTGTTGCCATAGAAAATTTAGCAATTTTGTTACCATCTTTAAAGGTTACTATTTCTGGTTCTTGACCCAATCTACCAATTAACTGTACTTTGTTTCTTAACGTATTCATAAGATAAGTTTTTTAAACACTTTTATTTTAAGTGTGCGTTTATAATTAATTTTTGTCAATTCGTTTGACACTGCAAAGTTGCGACACCTTTCTAATTTTATTCGGTTATAAAACAATTACTTTCGGTTGTAATTGTTTGTAGTCGTTTGTAAACAGATAAATTATTGTATATTTACTCCATGGAAAATAGAGCGTGTTTAGAATGCAAAGCCCCTTTAAAAGGCAGAGTAGATAAAAAATTCTGTTCAGATTATTGTAGAAATGCACACAATAACAGCATACATAAAGACAGTAAAAACCTTATTAGAAACATTAACAATCGGCTTAGAAAAAATTATAAAATTTTATCTGAATTAAATGTTTCTGGTAAAACAAAAGTAACACGGACCAAATTATATGACAATGGTTTCGATTTTCAGTTCTTTACTTCGATCTATAAAACCAAAACAGGAAATACTTATATGTATGTATACAATGAAGGGTATTTAGCATTAGAGCATGATACGTTTTTACTGATTCGGAAAGAGCGGTAAAATGCTTAAAAAAAAGAGTGCAGCGGTATTAGAAAGAAAGCACTTACTTCCAGCTATTCCCCTTCATTTTTAGCGCCGCTTTTAAAATATCTTTTTGACTAATTTGCCCGATGAGTTTTCCGTTTTCTACAATTGGAAACCGCCTTCTTTTAGAGCTGATAAATTTAGTTGCTGCATCAAAAATATTCATGTTTTTATCAATAGTTTCTACTTCTGAAACCATATTCTTTTGAACTGTATTCGTGCTATCCATAGGCATGTTATAATACATACTATCGGAAATATGTTTAATACAATCTCCTTCAGAAATAATACCAATTAATTCATTTTTATCGTTTACAACAGGTCCCCCAGAAATTTTATGAGCAATTAACTGCGCGATAACATGCTCTAAAGAATCTTCCGCTTTAAAAATAATTAGATTGGTAGTCATGTAATCTGAAACTAAAATCTGCGCGCCCATCTTTTCTTGATTGGTTTCTCTTTTGCCTTGAAAACTTTTAATTCCCATAATAGTGTTGTTTAGTTTTACTAAAGTTAGCGAATTTTAATTTAAAATAAAAGTTTTTTTAATTCCCTATATTTATAAAAATAAATTTTCCCTATGAAAAAATTCTCTACCATTGTTTCTGTACTCATAATATTGGGGGTTATTTATTGGAGTTTTACTGATTTAAAACCTTCAATAAATACTTCTAAAAGTAATGCAGCAACCGTTTTTTCGTTAGAAAATGCTCTTAACCATTTAAAAAAAATAACAAAAGAGCCGCATTATGTTGGCTCTAACGAGCACAAGAATGTTCAAAACTATATTGTTTCAGAATTGCAAAAAATGGGTTTTGAAACTGAAATTCAAACACAAACCGCCATCAATAAAAAATGGTTCGCAGCTACCACAGCAGAAAATATCATCGCAAAATTAAAAGGAACTGGTTCAGAAAAAGCATTATTGTTATTAACACATTACGATTCTAATCCTCATTCTTCTTTAGGTGCAAGTGACGCTGGCTCTGGAGTTGTTACAATTTTAGAAGGTTTAAGAGCTTTCTTAGCCAAAAATGAAACACCAAAAAACGATCTAATTATCCTAATTTCTGATGCTGAAGAACTAGGCTTATTGGGTGCTCAGGCATTTGTAGACAAGCATCCATGGACAAAAGATATTGGCTTAGTTTTAAATTTTGAAGCGAGGGGAAGTGGTGGTCCTAGTTATATGCTCATGGAAACCAATGGGAAAAATAGTAAATTACTCTCTGAGTTTTTAGCAGCCAAACCCAATTTTCCTGCTGCAAATTCTTTAATGTACTCTATTTACAAAAAATTGCCTAATGACACAGATTTGACGATCTTTAGGGAAGATGCAAATATTAACGGATTTAATTTCGCATTTATTGGAGATCATTTTGATTACCATACTGCACAAGATTCTTATGAGCGTTTAGACAAAGAGTCGCTTTTACACCAAGCAGATTATTTTACTAGTTCTCTAAATTATTTTTCAAATTCAGATTTAACAAACCTAACTTCAGAAGAAGACTTTGTGTTCGTAAACTTCCCAATCATTAAATTAGCAACATACCCTTTCTCTTGGGTACTTCCAATGATTATTCTTTGCACTGTTCTTTTTCTAATCTTATTATTTTTTGGTTTTTCTTTAAATAAAATAGACATTAAAGGTGCGCTTAAGGGTTTTATTCCTTTTGTAGTCTCCTTAATTTTATGTGGTGGAATTTCTTATGGATTGTGGGAAATACTTTTAATTATTCATCCGCATTACAATGACATGTTACATGGTTTTACCTATAACGGTTATCAATATATAATTGCTTTTGTATTCTTAAATTTGTGGTTCCTTTTTACGATTTATAAACGTACTTCAAAAGAAGAAAAACCAACCAATTTATTAGTTGCTCCTCTTTGCTTCTGGTTGCTACTTAATTTTATAATTAGCAGTTCTTTAAAAGGTGCTGGTTTTTTTATAATCCCGGTTATTAGTGCGCTACTAATTTTAGCTATTGCTATTTTCTTGAACTTAAAAGACAGCGTTAAACGCGTTTTATTTACACTATTATCAATACCAACAATCTATATATTTGCTCCAATGGTAAAAATGTTCCCTGTTGGTTTGGGCTTAAAAATACTCTTTGTAAGTGGTCTTTTTATAGTATTGGTTTTTGGATTGATGACCCTCTCTTTTCATCAAAAAAAGTCTTTTTGGACGCAAAAATGGACCGGCTTTTTAGCCCTTCTCTTTTTTGGTATTGCAACCTATAATAGCGGCTTTTCTGTTGATAATAAAAAACCGAACAGCCTTGTTTATATTGAGAATTATGATGCCAAAACTGCTTATTTTGGTACTTATAATTCTACTTTGGATCCCTATACAAAACAAGTCTTTAAAGGAGAGTTTACAGAAGGTGGAATTGAAAATGCAGAAACAAAAAGCAAGTACAACACGCGTTTTAAGTATGCTAAAAAAACGACTTATAAAGCAATTTCATCTTCAGAAATTAGAACAGAACTAGACACTATAATTGGTAAAAAACGTTTTCTAGAATTGACAGTTACTCCAAAAAGAAAAATAAATAAATTAGAATTTTTAACTAAACGTAAATTAACGTTATATCAATTTAAAGTAAACGATGTACTAGTAAACCAAGGCAAGAAACACAGTTTAAAAAGCGGTACTTTTTTAGTGTATCATTTAGGTAATAATGACAAAGAAGTAACGCTTTCTTTCTCTGTGAACGTAGGTCAAATTTTAGACCTTACCTTAAATGAGATTTCTTATGATTTACTAACCGATAAAAACTTTAACCTAAAACCAAGAACAGAAGACATGATGCCGATGCCTTTTGTAACTAATGATGCCATTATTATAAGCAAACAATTAGATTTTTAAAAGATGTTTCATAAAAAAAGCATCTTGAAAAATCAAGATGCTTTTTTTATGAATGTTAAATAGTGTTTTAGTCTATTTCAGAAACTCTTAGTGTATTTACCATACCTTTTGCTTCCACTGGCATCGAGGTAAGATTAATCATCAAGTCACCTGTTTTTACAAATCCTTTTTCTTTAGAAATTTTATTAATATCTACAACGGTATCATCTGTACTTAAATTTTTATCGTAATAAAAAGCTTTTACACCCCAAAGTAAGTTAAGTTTCCCTAAAATTCTTTTTTCTGAAGAAAATGCTAATATTTTAGATTGTGGTCTCCAAGCAGATATTTGAAAAGCTGTGTACCCACTATTCGTTAAAGTAGAAATAGCAGTTGCTTCTATATCATTTGCCATTGAAGCAGCATGATGACAAATAGATTTTGTTATAAACCTATCTGTTCTAATATGTGGTGCTTCCTGTGGCACTTTAATCATTTTAGAATTTTCTACTGCATTAATGATTTCTGTCATTTTTTGAATTACTCTAATTGGATGTTTTCCAACAGATGTTTCTCCAGAAAGCATTACTGCATCTGCACCATCCATAATAGAGTTTGCAACATCATTTACCTCTGCTCTTGTAGGAACAGCGTTGTCAATCATTGTTTCCATCATTTGCGTTGCAATAATTACAGGAATTCTTGCTCTTTTTGCACGTCTTACTAATTTCTTCTGAATTAACGGTACATCTTGCATTGGAATTTCTACTCCTAAATCTCCACGAGCAACCATTAAACCATCACAATAAGGAATTAAAGAATCTATATTTGCTACTGCTTCTGGCTTTTCAATTTTTGCAATTACAGGCACTCTATAATCCGAATGCTCATCTATTAAATCGCGTAACATTCTCAAGTCTTCTGGCGTTCTTACAAAAGATAATGCCATCCAATCTACATTTAAACCCAATGCAAATACTGCATCTTCCTTATCTTTTTCAGTTAAAGCTGGCAAAGAAATGGCTGTATTTGGTAAGTTTACTCCTTTTTTAGAATTTAAAGGTCCACCAACAATTACATTTACTACTACTTCTTTGTCTTTATCTGTAGCAACTACCTCAAATAGTAATTTTCCATCATCCACCATAATTTGCTCACCAACTTTTACGTCTTTTGGAAAACGTTGGTAGGTCATAAATGCTTTTTCTTTAGTACCGATACACTTTTCTGTTGTGAACGTAAATGAAGCACCATCTTCTAAAATTACACCATCTTCCATAACGCCAACACGTAATTTAGGACCTTGTAAATCTGCTAAAATGGCAACATTAAAACCATTTTCTTCATTAATTTCTCTAATGGTTTTTACCGTCTTTCTTACGTTATCATAATCTGCATGCGAAAAATTAATTCTAAAAACGTTTACACCTTCTGAGGCTAAGTTTGTTAAAATTTCTTTAGAATCTGTTGCTGGCCCAAGGGTAGCAACTATTTTTGTTTTTTTATAATCTGTCATATTAAAATATTAAAAAGTCTTTAGACTTTAGGGTGTTTTTATCTATTGAATAGGAGGTTATAATCTGCTCAATATTTTTAATTTTATTTACTGCATTTGCTACAAACTCAAAACTTATTTCGCCAGAAATTTTAATAAAAAAATCTACTTTTTTCTTTTCTGGTATTAGATATGTTTTTGTTTCAGTTGTTAACAGTAATTCGTTTGATTCTGTTTGATTTTCTCTTTTAAAACTATTGGCTATTAAAAACCAATCAAAGTCGTACTTTTTACTTGAGAAATTATAGATAGAGAATGATGCTCTTTTTTTATTGCTTTCAAACTCTAAATTTTTTTGAGATTTAGAAAAATGTGTGTTTAGATTTTTGTTTAGTAAATAGGCTAATTTATAGTCTTCTAAAGCTGTATGAATGCCTATTAAAGAATATTCTTCTTCACAAAAATCTCCTAAACCTAAAGCATGAATTTGCATACATTCTAAATTTATTCTAAATGATCAATCTTGCTAAATTACTAATAGTTTATGGTTTGTTAGCAAGTATACTAAGTTATATTAACGAAAACGTTATCGCTATTTAATTTTTAAATAAAGACATATCTTTCAAAAAATAAGCAATTTTTAAAAGTTATAGCAATTTTTTAGAATCATCATTATCTAATTTTTTTACAAAACTCGAAGGTTTCATTCCCTTTACTTTTACAAAAGCAATAGAAAATGAACTCGCATTATTAAAGCCAGCTTCCTCGGCAACTGCTTTTATTGTAAATCTACGTATGCTAGCATTTGTTTGAAGTTGATGTACAATATTATGAATTCTTAACTCATTTAAGTAATTTGTAAATGAAGTTTTTTTATGGTAATTAATAACCTTAGACATGTAATTTGTATTGGTCTTTAAATCTGTTGCCAATGCGTTTAATGTAATTTTATTTGAAGTATATTTTTTCTTTAATTCGAAATCTTTTAATTTTTCGAGTATATCGTGAACAACCTCGTTTGGAATATTTAGGCTTACTTCAACTTTATTAAATGTACTATAATGATCAGAAGAGGTAATTTCTTTTTTAATTGGAAGTACCGTATTTATCTGTTCTCGTAAATACTTTTTTTCATTTAAAACTCTTAATTGAATCACAGATTGATACCCTAGCCAATATATTAAAACAGTAGTTAAAACTCGCAAAGGGTAATAAGAGAAAGTAAAGTCTTCAAAATTTAATGCCACAATTATTGCCAAAGCAGTAATCCAAAAAATATAAGTAAGTGCACCTAGTTTAAAAAAAGTGTAAATCCATTTTAAATTATCGTAGGAAATAACTCTCGTAAATAATTTTTCTCTTTTAGATAAAATATGAAAGGAATATAAAAAAATTGACAAGGAAGAAACAAGACTAAATATTTCTTCGAAAACACTATATTTTTTAAATAAAAAAACAAGATCTTCACTAGTGCTAGTGCTAAAAAAGTAAACAAATCCAATTCTAATAGAAATAATTATAAGAAAAATGGGGACTATTAAATTTAAAATATTTTTACTTCTTTTCTCAATTTCTAAGTAATGAATTAAAAACATATAAAAAAATGGAGCAATTAAAAAATGCCATGGTAGGTGAACATAATCTATAAAAAAGTATTTGATTAAAAAATTCTTTACCAAAATCCAAGATTGAATATTATTTAAAGAAATAACCAAAATTAGAAGGTTAATAAATACAATACTCTTTTTTCTTCCATTTCTTGAGAGAAAAATAAGGATGCTAAATAAAAAACCGTGCATTGCACTAATGATTAAAAAAAGATTAAAAAAATCTTTTGTTGACATTTATTAATTTTTTTAGGGTTAAAAATTAGTGCAACTATGTATCTACGTTTCAAAAATACTGTTTTTATTTAACAAAAAGGAAAGTTTATTGAAAACCTAGTAATGGTATTCTATAATTTCTAAAGGAATGAGGGTTTAAAAAATTAAAAACAATGCAATGCCTAAAAAGATATAAACATCTAATTATCAAACTATTAAATTAATTTTTTCATACACCATATTTATGAATACAGACCTTTAAATTCATGAATATCAAGTAGCTTTGTTTGTTTATTTGATTTTTCTTGCATTTGTTTGTTAAGGAAATTAATGTTGGGAAATTTTCTATGAAAAAAATATTAAAATTAAAAATTGTGAAAAACTAAGAAATTATGAAAAAAACAAGAATACAAAAATTTATAATTTTCTTTATTGCAACTATGTGTTTTATGAAAACGTATCTCTTAGTATTGCTTGCGACACTCTTTTTATTCTCTTGTTATCCTGCACGCTATGTGCACGCACCACTTATTATTTCTGGCATAGAAAAAAAAGGAGACCACACAATTTCTGGTTCATTCTCTACAACCACAGATACTAAAAACTTTAATATAAATGGGAGTTATGCAATTTCTAACCACTTAATAGTACAATCTAGTTATACTAATAGAGACGATTATTCAACAGAGAATTATAATTACACAACACAAGGAGGTGCTTTAGATTTTGCCATAGGTTATACAAACAACTCCATAAAAAAACGTTTTTATGTGGAAAGTTTTTTAGGGTATGGTTTTGGTGAGGTAAACAATACAAATCTCGAAAGCACCAGCAGTTATGCTAATTTTAAGTATGATAAAATTTTCTCACAATTCAATTTTAACTTAAAGTTGAATACCGATTTATCTAAATCTAATTACTTTTCACTGCATTTTCCTATTAGGTTAGAATATCTAAATTACAACAAAATAGCTTTTAGTAATTTTGGAAGTAATTTTGGACGAAATAGTTTAGAGTACCTTTCAGAAAACCCTACTATATTTATTTTTAGTATTGGTAAAACCTTAAGTTATAATTTAGAAAATGCAACAGTAAGTTTATTTGGTACTTACCATTCACCAACAACCGCTGTATCTTTTTTTACATTTGGAAACGCTTATATAGGTTTTGGTGTTCATTGGCGTAATTTTTTAAAGAAGAAGAAACGTACTAATTAGGGCTATGCAGCTAATCTAAAGAAATCTCATTTTGAAAAGCAAAATACACTCTTTTTGAAGCCTGTTCTTCTGCTTTTTTCTTAGAAGTAGCTCTTCCTTTGGCAATTTGCTCACCATCAATGCTTATTTTAACACTAAAATGCTTTACAGGGTCGTTGCCAGAATCTTCATAGGTATCAAAAGTATATTTTTTCTTTTGCTTCTGGCACCATTCTATAATTAAACCTTTATAACTTGTAATCTTCCCTTCTAGCTTCGCAATATCTACATGCGGTACAATTACATTTTGATGTATAAATTTCTGACAAGAATTATATCCTTTATCCATAAAAATAGCACCAATTAAGGCTTCAAAAATATTACCATGAATATTATCACCAACGTTTGTTTGATCAATATTACTTTTTACAAAACGAATTAAGTTCAAGTCTTTTCCTAATTCATTTAAATGCTCTCTGCTTACAATTTTAGAACGCATTTGAGTAAGATATCCTTCGGAGCCTGAAGGAACTTTTTTGTACAAATAAGCGGCAATTACAGAACCTAGAATAGAATCTCCTAGAAACTCTAAACGTTCGTAATTAATAGGATTCCCTTTTTTATCTGTCATTTGAACAGATCTATGGGTAAAAGCCTTTTTGTATTTATTTATTTTTCTTGGAGAAAAATTTAGTAGTTTTTTTAATTCGTTGTGCAATACTACATCTTCTTTAGAATGTGATTGAACTATTTTACGAATAAAATTCATAGGTTATTCATCTATTTTCTTAAAAGCTACACATGCATTATGACCTCCAAAACCAAAAGTATTACTCATAGCAACCTTAATTTCTCTCTTTTGAGGTTTGTTTAAGGTTAAGTTTAAATCTGGATTAATGTTCTCATCAAAATTTTGATGATTAATTGTAGGTGGTACAGTACTGTGTTTCATTGCTAAAATTGCAGCAATAGACTCTATAGCACCAGCAGCACCTAATAAGTGGCCAGTCATAGACTTCGTAGAGTTGATATTAATATTCTTAGCATGCGCTCCAAAAACAGCTGAAATTGCTTTCAGTTCTGCAACGTCTCCAAGCGGCGTAGAAGTACCGTGTGTATTAATATGATCTACATCTTCTGGTTTGATACCAGAATTTTCTAAACAGTTTTTCATTACAGCAATTACCCCAATACCTTCTGGGTGTGGTGCTGTAATATGGTAAGCATCAGATGACATTCCGCCACCAATTACCTCTGCATAAATTTTTGCGCCTCTTGCTTTGGCGTATTCGTATTCTTCTAAAACAAGTGCTCCTGCACCTTCACCTAAAACAAAACCTTCTCTACTAGCATCAAATGGTCTTGAGGCAGTTTCTGGCGTTTCGTTTCTTGTTGACAAGGCTTGCATAGAGCTAAATCCTCCAACTCCTGCAATTGTAATTGCAGCTTCACTACCTCCTGTTACAATCACATCACAATATCCTAAACGAATATAGTTTAATGCATCTATCATCGCATTTGCAGAAGAAGCACACGCAGAAACAGTGGTGTAGTTAGGTCCCATAAATCCGTATTTTATAGAAATATGTCCTGGGGCAATATCTGCAATCATTTTTGGAATAAAGAAAGGATTAAATTTTGGAGTCCCATCTCCTGCAGCATAGTTTAAAACTTCATTTTGAAGCGTTTCTAAACCACCAATTCCTGCTCCCCAAATAACACCAACTCGCAACTTGTTAATCGTTTCTAAATCTAAGCCAGAATCTACTATTGCTTCATCTGAAGCAACCATAGCATACTGGGTAAATTTATCCATCTTACGAGCAGATTTTCTATCGATGAAATCTGTAGGATTAAAGTTTTTTACTTCACAAGCAAAACGAGTTTTGGACTTGGAAGCATCAAAATGCGTAATAGGTGCAGCTCCGCTAACTCCGTTAACTAAAGCGTTCCAATATTCTTCAATATTATTTCCTATGGGCGTTAATGCTCCAAGTCCAGTTACTACAACTCGTTTTAATTGCATATAAGTATTACTTTTTTGCTGCTTCTATATAACTAACCGCTTGACCTACAGTTCCAATGTTTTCTGCTTGATCATCTGGAATTTGAATATCAAATTCTTTTTCGAATTCCATAATTAACTCAACAGTATCTAAAGAATCTGCTCCTAAATCGTTTGTGAAGCTAGCTTCCGTTGTTACTTCATTATCGTCTACGCCTAATTTGTCTACGATAATAGCTTTTACTCTTGATGAAATGTCTGACATAATTTTTTAATTTTAAATTTTAAATCTTGGCAAAAATACAACTCTTATTAATTATAACTAATATTTGTGCCAAAAATGATTACTAAAAGTAAATAAAATAATTTAATCTTTACTTAAAATAATCAGTTTGTTAATAATTATCCCTTTTTTTGTACCTTAGATAGATAGGTATGAAGCGTATTGTTGTTTTTGCATCTGGTTCAGGATCGAACGCAGAGAACATTATTAAATTCTTTAAGCACAGTAAAACTGCAAAGGTTACTAATGTGTTGTGTAATAATGCACGTGCAAAAGTTTTTGAAAGGTGTAAGGATTTAGAAACCAAATGTTTACATTTTAATAAAAATGATTTTTCTGTTTCAGATACCGTATTAAATATTTTAAAAAATGAAGCAGATTTTATAGTTCTTGCTGGGTTTTTATGGAGAATTCCACAAAAAATAGTGACTGCTTTTCCAAATAAAATTATTAATATTCACCCTGCATTATTGCCAAAATACGGTGGAAAAGGAATGTATGGAATGCATGTTCACAAGGCAGTAAAAGAAAATAATGAAGATGAAACCGGAATTACAATACACTATGTAAATGAAAATTATGACGAAGGTGCCGTAATTTTTCAAGCAAAAACCGAATTAAATTCCCAAGATACTCCAGAAACAATTGCAGAAAAGATTCATCTTTTAGAACAGCATCACTTTCCGAAGGTCATAGAAGAAGTAATTTTAGCCATACATGAGTAAAAAAAAGTTTTATGTAGTTTGGAACGGCCGTAAAAAAGGGATTTATACCTCTTGGAATGTCTGTAAAAAACAAATTGATGGCTTTGAAAGTGCGCAATACAAATCTTTTGCAGATTTAGACGCTGCTGAAATTGCATACTCGAAAAACTATGAGGACTACAAAGGACAAAAAACTAAAAAACCAACACTTTCCTCTGCCGAAAAAGCAAGCTATGGAAGCCCTAATTTAGAGAGTATTTCTGTAGATGCAGCTTGTTCTGGGAACCCTGGAAAAATGGAATACAGAGGTGTTTTGACCCATAATAAAAAAGAGATTTTTATAAAAGGCCCTTATAAAAGAGGTACCAATAATATTGGTGAATTTTTAGCATTGGTGCATGGAATTGCACTTTTAAAAAGCAAAAACAAAGAAGATATTCCTATTTATTCTGATTCTAGGATTGCTATGAGTTGGGTAAAACAAAAAAGGTGTAAAACTAATATTACTTTTGACGCTTCTAATAAAGACCTTTTAGAACTTATAAAAAGAGCAGAAAATTGGCTGAAAGAAAACACCTTTAAAAACCCCATTTTAAAATGGGAGACGAAAGCTTGGGGAGAAATTCCTGCAGATTTTGGAAGGAAATAATCTACAAAGTAAAAACCCAAAACGATATTCGTTTTGGGTTTTTATTATTTATAAGCATCTTTACTTTTTTTCTAAAAACACAAACCTATATAGAGGCTTTCATTAACTCTCTATTCATTCTTGCAATGTTATCTAAAGAAATTCCTTTTGGGCATTCTACTTCACACGCTCCGGTGTTTGTACAATTTCCAAAACCCTCTAAATCCATTTGTGCTACCATGTTCCTAACTCTGTCTGCAGCCTCTACTTGCCCCTGTGGAAGCAAAGCGTACTGAGATACTTTTGCTCCAACAAATAACATTGCAGAACTATTTTTACAGGTTGCTACACACGCACCACAACCAATACAAGTAGCGGCATCCATTGCTGTATCTGCTGCTTGTTTAGAAATAGGAATAGCGTTTGCATCTTGCGTATTTCCTGAAGTATTTACAGAAATATACCCACCAGCATGTTGTATTCTATCGAAAGCAGTTCTGTCTACCACTAAATCTTTAATTACAGGAAAAGCACCTGCTCTCCAAGGCTCTATTGTAATTGTATCGCCATCCTTAAACATTCTCATGTGCAGTTGACAGGTTGTTACACCTCTATCTGGACCGTGTGCTTCGCCATTAATATACATAGAACACATTCCGCAAATTCCTTCTCTACAGTCATGATCAAAAGCTACGGGTTGTTCACCAGCATTTACTAACTGCTCGTTCAAAACATCCATCATTTCTAAGAAAGACATACTTTCTGAAATTTCAGTCACTTTGTAATCGACCATTTTTCCCTTGTCCTTTGCATCTACTTGACGCCAAATTTTAAGTGTTAAATTCATAATGTCTATATTATTTATAACTTCTTTCTTTAACTTCTATATTCTCGTAAGCCAATTCTTCTTTGTGTAAAACAGCATCTTTTGGCTCGCCTTTATATTCCCAAGCAGAAACAAACTGAAATTCTTTAATTCTTTTTGCCTCACCGTCTTCTGTTTGGTGTTCTTCTCTGA